>CAJPLH010000191.1 GCA_905371275.1 Prevotellaceae bacterium | reverse complement strand
ATAGTTCTACACACTGACACGGCGACACGCTCACAAAAATAATTCATCATCAAAATGATGAAAAGTAGAGCAATCCGAAGCACAAGAACCTCATTTCTGCAATACTAGGTTGTCAATATCGCAGAATACAGCGTTTTTCACTCACTAAAACTAGTGATTTCACCATCATACGAGCCGATGATTACACAAAATCACTGCAAATGAGTATTGTGCAAGGTTGAAAAAGTGCCTACCTTTGCAGTGCAATCTGATAGCAAGGCCGCTTGAGATTTTCAAGCCTGTTGCCCATCAGAGTAAGAATTTAAATTGTTATGTCTATGTTCGAAAGATGGCCGTCTTCAGTGGAAGATGGCTACTTTCGTTTTTAGAGGTTAAGTGCTACACTTTCACACAAGCACACAACTACACACCCACAAACAGCACAACCCTTCTGACAATTGACTCGTGCGCGCCCTTTCAAATGTAGTAAGCAACAATTTCACACTTGAAATTACGCGAAAATATACAAAATTCTTGTTTCAATGCCGAGGAATCATTATTTTTGCAACAATCCAAGCACGTTTACACGTTGAAATGCTACATTAAGACAAAACAATGTAACGCTATCTCCAAAGGGAATAGAGAAATGTGACAATAAAACATTTCATCAAAGCATAATTTCCAACGGAATATCGAAACATCACACAAACGTCTCATCGAAACATCACGTAGGTATTCATCAACGCGCGGAAGATTTTACAAAGAAGCTCCAGTGAGCGTTCCACAACACAAACAAATTGACTTATCACCCTTATCCCCAAGCACTGTTATGAAAAAAATGCTCTGCACACTCGCACTCTTGACCGCATTCAGCGCAAGTTATGCACAAAAATACGCTATAGAAGGTAAAGCCTCATCTGGTGTGAAGACTATCTATTATAGAAACATTCAAGACAATAAGATAGATTCACTCTCCACAGACGGCAATGGCGCATTCAAACTCGCGGGTACTACTGACAAAAAGCCTTTTCTTCTCTTAGGTGAGAAAAAAGACTTAAATAATGCACTTATCGCCGTGTTGGATGGTGATGTGCGCGTGGATTTCTCCTCAAAGACAGTGAGCGGAACCACTGAAAACCATCTGCTCAATGAAGTGCAGAGCAAACTCAGTCCGCTCGTGCCACAGGTTTTGGGATATACCCACCAACTTATGGCTCTCAAACAAGCCGGAAAGACAGAAACTGAAGAATTCAGCAAAGTCTACCAACAATATGTTCAAGATCTCGGCAAAATTTCCGCTATCGTCAAACAAAGTGTCAAGGAGCATCCCGAAGCTCTCTACAATGCTCCCCTGGTGTTTCAATATCTAGGTGTGATGGAAGAGAGCGACATCAAAGAACTCATAGCAAGCAAAGCCGCTTGTTTCGAATCTGACTTGCTCAAACCCATTGTGACTCAAATCAACGATGAGATGCAATTAGAAGAGAAACGCGCTCCTGGTAAGGACTTCACCGACTTCAAAATGGCTACTCCTACAGGCGCAGTGAAAACACTCTCCAGCTTCGTCAAAGCCAACAAACTCACGTTGGTCGACTTCTGGGCATCGTGGTGTGGCCCTTGCCGCAGAGAAATGCCTCACGTGAAGAAACTCTATCAAGATTTCCACAGCAAAGGTTTGGAAATCGTTGGTGTGAGCTTCGACGAGAGCAAAGAAGACTGGACAGGTGCCATCGCTAGTATGGGACTCAAATGGCCTCAACTCTCCGACCTCAAAGGATGGCGCAGCGAAGCCGGACAAATCTATGGTGTTCGCAGCATTCCTGCCACACTCCTCATCGATAAAAACGGCAAAATCGTAGCCTTCGGTTTGCGTGGTGCAGAACTCGAAGCAAAAGTAGCCGAACTCCTCAAGTAATCTTTTTATTGATGGGAAATACTCCTCGAAGGACAACACGCTCAACGACAAAGTCAGACAGAAAAGTCCCCACAGTGGACAATCCTTCACTGAAGAGCATCCCTGAAACGCTCATTCATCACACAATTATAACACGATGAAACATAAACTCTCCCTCCTCCTCCTCACCTTCATCGCCAGCTTACTCTCAGCCGCGGCTCAGGTGCACTTCAGCGTTTCTTATAAGCGCGTCAGTCCCACGGAGATAGACATCGTCTTCACCGGTAAAATGGAAAAAGGTTGGCACGTCTATGGCGCAAACATCGGTGCAGGTGGTCCCACTGCTGCCACCTTCGGCACAGACAACCTCAAAGGCGTTCGCGTCGTAGGAAAACTCAAAGAAGGTCCTGGATTGAAACACAAACAAGACCCCATCTTTGAAATGCCTGTCACCTATTTTGAAGGCTCAGCGCAGTTCACACAACGCGTAGAAATCCTCGAAAAGGACTACAACCTTAAAGGTTATCTCAAATATGGTGCCTGCAATGACGAAAACTGCTTACCCCCCACCAGCATCGACTGCGCAGTGAAAGGCACAGACGGCCCTGCCAAAGGCGCAGCTGCCGCCACTGATAAAAAAAAAGCAGAGGAGGAAGTAGCAGCAACAAAAGCCGTTGATGTTGCCCCCATCGATGGTTTGGTAGACACCGTTGCCAAAACACAAGAAAGTGCAGAACTTCTGCCTTCCACCTCTCAAGAAGAAGCAAGCACGGCAACTCTCGACTCTGCCACGCTCCGCAAAATCTACGAACCCTCCATCGAAGCCCTCAAAGCCTACGGCGATGGCAACCACACGGACCAAAGCCTTTGGGTCATCTTCGGACTCGGATTCGTAGGTGGTCTGCTCGCCCTCGTCACTCCCTGCGTGTGGCCCATCATCCCCATGACAGTGAGTTTCTTCCTCAAGCGCAGTGGAGATCGCAAAAAAGCACTTCGCGATGCCTTCACCTATGGAGCCTCCATTGTCGTCATCTACGTTGCACTTGGCGTTATCGTCACCTCTATCTTCGGAGCATCCGCGCTCAACGACCTCTCCACAAATGCCATTTTCAATCTGCTCTTCTTCGCAATGCTCGTAGCCTTCGGCACATCATTCTTAGGTGGATTTGAAATCACCCTTCCCTCCAAGTGGAACAATGCCATCGACTCTAAAGCCTCCAACACCACCGGATTATTGAGCATCTTCCTCATGGCATTCACCTTGGCTTTGGTGAGCTTCTCCTGCACAGGTCCCATCATCGGATTCCTCCTCGTAGGTGTCAGCACCTCAGGTGGCGGAGCCATTGCCCCCACTGTCGGCATGCTCGGATTTGCCATCGCCTTGGCACTCCCCTTCACCCTCTTCGCACTCTTCCCCACCCTCTTGAAGAAGACAAGTCGCGGAGGTTCATGGATGAACAAAATCAAAGTCACCCTCGGTTTCTTGGAATTAGCCTTCGCCCTCAAGTTCTTCTCCGTTGCCGACTTAGCTTACGGCTGGCGCTTGCTCGATCGCGAAACATTCCTCGCCATTTGGATTGCGCTCTTCGCACTTCTGGCTTGCTATCTTTTCGGATTCATCAAATTCCCCCACGACGACGAAACAGAACGCAAAACCACCGTGCCCTCATTCCTCCTCGGCATAGCTTCACTCGCCTTCTCCATCTACATGATTCCCGGTCTCTGGGGTGCGCCCACCAAAGCAGTGAGTGCCTTTGCTCCCCCCATGAGCACCCAAGACTTTAACCTCGACGCGGTCAAAGTTGAGGCCAAATTCACTGACTACGAGAAGGGAATGGCATATGCACGCCAAGTAGGCAAACCTGTCCTCCTCGACTTCACCGGTTTTGGTTGCGTGAACTGCCGCAAGATGGAAACAGCCGTTTGGCGCGATGCACGCGTGCGCGACCGCATCAACAAAGACTATGTGCTCATCTCACTCTATGTAGACGATAAAACCGCACTCCCCTCTCCCATCGAAGTGCAAGAAAACGGCAAAACCACCACGCTCCGCACCGTTGGCGACCGTTGGAGCTATCTCCAGCGCAACAAGTTTGGTGCGAATGCACAACCCTTCTACATCCCCCTCGATGGCGAAGGACAACCCTTAGGCCCAAGCCGTAGCTACAA
>CAJPLH010000190.1 GCA_905371275.1 Prevotellaceae bacterium | reverse complement strand
TCGCGACCCCAACCTTGGCAAGGTTGTGCTCTACCAACTGAGCTATTTCCGCAGAATGTGAAGAGGAGGAGACTCGAACTCCCACGTCGCAATTGACACTACCCCCTCAAAGTAGCGCGTCTACCAATTCCGCCACCTCTCCATTCTTTCTTTTCTTGTGTTTCGTTGTTGAGTAGGGGGAACTCAACCACAAGTTGTCGTGTTGAATCAGTGAGATTCTTGTGCCCAGAACAGGACTCGAACCTGCACGTCGTGAAACACTCGCACCTGAAACGAGCGCGTCTACCATTCCGCCACCTGGGCTTTGGAAGTGATTCAACTTGTCCAAATGTGAGCGGAAAACGAGACTCGAACTCGCGACCCCAACCTTGGCAAGGTTGTGCTCTACCAACTGAGCTATTTCCGCATTTCACTACTTGTTGTTGCCTTTTTCAAGGTCTTGTAGTGGCGTTATCTCTCAAACGCAGTGCAAAGATAGGTGCTTTTTCTGAAACTAGCAAACAAATAAGCCACTTTTTTCTGTTTCTTCCTGGAATTTGAACTCATTCATTTGTGAATGCAAGGCGAAGTTTGCAGAATTTGCGGTTTTGAATGTGGTATAGAGTAGAAAAACTGAGTGAAGTTATACCTTTTTGCTTCGCATTTCAGTTTGCACAAAGGCTTCTGCCGCACTTAGCGTGTCTAATTTTCCCACATCGAGCAAATGAAGATCAGAGGAAATCGATGCTTTGAAGTTAAATTTCTGGCATTCGTTGAGATAGAAATCCATAATGGGGAACGCCTGTGGATAGGTGTCAAGTGCTTCTGCCAATCGGGGAGAAACGATGTGGATGCCGGAAAAAGCAAAATGTTGCTGCGTTGCAGGTTGCAGATTGGGATAGGGAGAGCGCACTTCGTGGGTGGCGATGTTTTCCCAACCCACGAGTTGATTCTCGTTGTTAAAGAGGAGGTATCGCTGCGTTTTGCGCTCGCTCACCAAGAGGAGTGCGTCTGCTGCAGTGTCGATGGCTTCTTGGTATAATGCTGCCAAGTCGGCATTGCTCAAAATATCGACATTGTGGATGAGAATGGGAGCGTCTGATGGAGTGAAATGTTTTAGTGCTTGTCGCAGTCCTCCTCCAGTGTTGAGCAACAAATCTCGTTCATCGGAGATACGAACAGGGATGCCCCAATTATGTTGTGCCACATCGTCGATGATTTGTTCTGCGAAATGGTGCACATTCACCACAATCTCTGTGGCACCAGCTTCAACTAGTCGAGAGATGGTGTGATGGAGAAGTGGTTTTCCCAAAACGGGAACCATCGCTTTAGGCATAGTGTCGGTGAGTGGGCGAAGGCGAGTGCCAAGACCAGCTGCAAAAACTAGTGCGCGCATATATGCTGTTAGTTGTTGAATCTGCTGTAAATGACAGACAAATCAATACCATTTTTTCCTCCTACCAAACGCACGCCATAAGCTCCAAATGCGTAGTTCAATCGAACCAGCGTAGTGATGGGACATTGGGTTTGGGGGTCAATGGTATTTACCACAACAGGACTTGCAGGAACAAAAGCGATGCGATTCCAATTGGGATGTGTTTTTTCCCAAGCAGCCCATTTAGCTTTGCGTGTTTCTTCAGAATCTGTAGTCAAAACTCCGGCTCCTGCATCGCGTTCGTTGCGCAAAATAGTCAGGAGGGGAGCGATGTTATTGAATTTGTAACTATGCGTTGCTTTTTGAACATTCGACCCATATTTGTCTAGAGTCGCAAAAAACGAGGTGCGTCCGTCGGGTAATTGATATTTTTGAAAGAAATGAGGTAAATCACCCACGCGCATAACCACCAAGTAGGGTGGTGCGTCCAGTTGTTGTTGGTGAACTGGTTCTGCCACCGTGCGAAGAAACACTTGCGCACTATTGATGGAGTCATTGTAGTGATTTCCTGCAACAATTTCGTCTAGAGGCAAAGTGGCTTCGGTGTGGAGTCCTGTTGGCGATTTGATGTAGGTGAAATTCTGCGACTCATCGAGTAAATTCTCGGGGATTTCGTTTTCGATGCGCGAGGTTTGAAGCACCTCGTCTGTGGAATTGAACACTTGCACATCTTTGATGATGCTGTCAGGATGATTTTTCAAATCAGGATGATAGCGATAATACAGATTGATGGCTAGGTGGTCAGCTTGCACCATAGCTCCTAGTCCGCCTGCGTGTTGCAGGTAGAAGCCGCCGAACACATTGTGTGCAAAAGTGTAACTGTTTTTGAAGTATTCGGGATGTTGATAGTACGCATTCACGATGCGTTGTCCAAATTCTTTTGAAAGCTTGAGGCTAAAATAGCGATAATTTGCTTTGCTTTCCACCTGCGCCTTGGGTTGTGTTTGGTCGAAGATGGAATAAGAAGCTAGTTGCTGTTCACCTCCTTTTTTCAACCATTCATTAGGGTTGAAATTGGTGGAAAGAGTGCTTTTCTCGTTTGGTGTCGTTGCAGCATCGATCTCTTGCACCTTCACTTTCATCGTGGCCAAAGGGTCTCCGATATAGTTGACATGCCAAAAAGTTAAGGAACAAGAGTCTACAATCACTTCTCCATTTTCCCCTTTCACCATTCTGTCTAGTGCAGGGAAAGGCTTTACTTCGGGAATGAAGAATTGCGCCACGAATCCGTTTGTTGTGCGGATATTAGTGGCTGGGTCAATGATGCTTCCGAGGAAACTATTGTTGGTGCGCGCATCGATAGCCCCCGTTTTCACCGTCTTTGTGGGCATTTTCACCGTCAATTGTTCGGTGATCACCTTGTCGGCTTCGGGCATAATATCCGCGCCGAAACTCGTTGTTTCGTCTTTGCAAGCTGTGGTGAGGACTGTTGCACCAAAAACTAAGGCACAAAGAGGGAGATAAGCCTTCATAAACTATTGGTTGGTGATGATCGTTTGAGAATTATGGCACTAAAATGAGTGGATAGATAGTGCAATCTACATCTAGTTGTTGCACTTGTTCCATAGCGTTTAGCAATCGCTTTATTGTTCGTTTTCGCCAAATACTTTTTGATAGAAAGCTTCATACTCTTCCAAAGTAGGAGTGCTGCCATTAGCTTTGAGCGTAGGCACCGCCTTTTCTTCGGCATATTGAGTGAGCGCTTCCACGTTGCCTTCTTGGATAAAACCATCGCAGTAGTGAATGGCCAACTGTTCGAGTGCGTGAGGTTGTGAGAAATCAATACCTGTTGTTGCCACGATTTCAGGAGTGGCATCGCGTAAATTCACGCACTCTGCAAAGGTTTCCGTAGGTGCGAGAGTAGGAGTGTCTTCATAGGCCGAGAACACAACTTTAGTATTGGCAAATGAAGGAGAGTCGTTGAACGCCTGTTTGATATAGAGTGGCACAATGGAAGAAATCCACCCTTGACAGTGAATTACATCGGGCACCCAACGGAGTTTTTTTACCGTTTCGAGCACGCCACGTGCATAAAAAATAGCACGTTCTGCATTGTCTTCATATTCTTTGCCTTCTGCATCTGTGCGCATTTCGCGTTTGTGGAAGAAGTCGTCGTTGTCAATGAAGTACACCTGCATTCTTGCAGCTTGAATGGAAGCCACTTTGATGATGAGAGGGTGGTCTGTGTCATCAATGATAATGTTCATACCAGAGAGACGAATCACTTCGTGCAATTGGTTGCGACGTTCGTTGATGTTTCCCCATTTAGGCATAAAGGTGCGAATTTCGTACCCCTTTTCTTGTATGGTTTGTGGCAAGTCGCGACCGGCAGTAGCCATTTGCGATTCGGGGACATAGGGGAATATCTCTTGGGTGATGTACAGTATCTTCTTTGCGCTCATTACGGATGGTTTTGTTGGAGGTTGTCTGCAATAGTGTAGACTAATCCCATTATAATCAACCGCAAAGTTACGAAAAAAATGGGGAAGTTGTGTGATTTGTGTGTGTTTTCTTCCGCATTCTCGTGTTTTAAGCTTCGATTTGGAATACAGAAAACATTACTACGTCTATTTTGTTGATGTCTGAAGCCATTTTGTCATATTATCTAATAAGGTGGTAAATGCTTGTCCTAAATAG
>CAJPLH010000189.1 GCA_905371275.1 Prevotellaceae bacterium | reverse complement strand
CCAATCGCTCAGCGCAGCAGTGTATCCCAAAAGAAGAACGACAATCCCATAAATTGTTGTGGGGAGGGCTGACATATATTCTTGAGATTCTCTGAAGGGAGAGGCCAAAATTACCGCCAGAAAACTAGAGTTGGTGGGAATGTGATAGAGGTAAAGGAGGACGGTTTCAAGGACAATCGGAATTACCACCCAGAAGAGTTCTGCGAACAAGAGCATTTTCCCAACCTTCTTCCAAGGAAGGGTGCGATAAACCCATGAAAAAAGGAAATGTACTCCTAAGAAATTGAGGATTTGCAGGAAGGGAGCCACCGCATAGTGGACTGGAAAATCGCCTCCCGCGATGTAAAGGTAGGTATAAACGCCAGTGAGGAGGAAGTGCAAGATGCTCCCCCACAGCAGTAGGAAAATTTGAAAAGAGTTTTGCCGAAATTGTGATAAAAAGGTCATGGGAGGTGTGCGACTAAGGAAAAATAAGTGGATAAAATCGTCGAAGAAACTCATTTCTAACAGCTTTCGAGCAAATGCGCGACTACTGAATCCTTCTTCACCCAAATATCCCTCACTCACTGTGGAAAGTAGCAGTGAGCGAGGGATATTTATGTGAAAGAATTACACCATTTCTCCTTCTGCGTCATAGTCGTAGAAGAGGAAATCGTTGTAAGGATATTTCTGAACATGGATTTCACGCACACGTTTGTAGAAGAGGTCGCGCAATTCGTCAATGTTTTGTCGTTCGCGTGCCGAAATGAAAATCACATCAAGCGGAGCTGTTCCTTGTTGTTCGGTCATATTCTCGCCAGTGCCTTGTGTGCGTCCCATCCAAGTTTGCATTAACTCGGGCAGGGTGATGTTTTCTTTGGTGGCAGGCGTCAAATCGTTAGGGTCTTTGGGCGTGCAGGTGTAAGCATCCATTTTGTTGAACACCAAAATCTGTGGTTTGTCAGCGCATCCCAAATCGCAGAGTGTGCGGTTCACCACTTGAAGCTGTTCCTCAAAATCAGGGTGACTCACGTCTACCACATGGACGAGCAAGTCTGCTTCGCGCGTTTCGTCGAGCGTCGATTTGAAAGAATCCACCAAGTCGGTGGGGAGTTTGCGAATGAATCCCACAGTGTCTGCCAAGAGGAAAGGCAGATTGTGCACAATCACTTTGCGCACTGTGGTGTCGAGTGTGGCAAAGAGTTTGTTCTCCGCAAAAACTTCGCTTTTCGAAAGGAGGTTGAGGAGCGTAGATTTTCCTACGTTGGTATAGCCCACAAGTGCCACACGCACCATCTTTCCGCGGTTTTGTCGTTGCGTAGTCTTTTGACGGTCGATTTCGGCCAGGCGTTCTTTGAGGAGCGACATACGGTTAAGGATGATGCGTCGGTCCATTTCGAGCTGCGTTTCACCAGGGCCGCGCAAACCCACGCTACCGCCTTTGCCACCGCCAGCACCGCCCGAACCACCACCTTGACGTTCGAGGTGCGTCCATAGGCGTTGCAGACGAGGGAGCATATAGCGATATTGCGCCAATTCCACTTGCGTCTTTGCATTCGCCGTTTGTGCGCGCATGGCAAAGATATCTAAGATGAGCGAAGTGCGGTCGAGAATCTTCACTTGCAGTATAGCTTCGATGTTACGCAGTTGTTTCGCCGACAATTCATCGTCGAAAATCACCATTCCCACAGGCTGAGGTTTCTCCACATCAGCCGGCCAGAGCGGGTCTTCTTCAGCTTCTTCAGCAGCTTTCTCGCATTCTTCAATGTAAGCTCGGATTTCTTCGAGTTTACCTTTTCCCACATAAGTCACGGAACTGGGGCCATCGACACGCTGTGTGAATCGATGCACCGTTTCTGCGCCTGCGGTTTCGGCCAAAAAAGCCAATTCGTCTAGATACTCTTGGGTTTTATGTTCGTTTTGAGTCTTCGTGATCAGTGCCACAAGGACAGCTGTTTCAGCTTTTACTTCGGTTTGTATAAATTCTTTCATATCTTCGTCAAATCATCGTAGTCTCACCAAGAGAGAGTCTTCGAGGTTCATTTTTTTGACCAGCGCGAAAAACACTCTGCGAGAATGATGCAAATTTGCTACAAAGATACTACTAAATATCGGATTTGGCTGTTCATACGTCTGTTTTTTACACTCATCTTCAGCATTTTGCCAGAGCGTGGTGCGCTAGGGGCGTTGTGGTCTTCTCTTATGGGGAGGACATGAAGGGATTTTTTGAAGCGAAAACACCCCAAATCTCACCAAAAAAAAGTATATTTGCAGAAACAAATAAGCAAATGAACGGAGCAAGGATACTCATCATCTATACAGGCGGTACGATTGGCATGCTTGAAAATCCCACCACTGGCGCACTCGAGGCCTTTGACTGGGAGCATATCAGCAATTTCGTGCCAGAATTAGCGCGTTTCCACTACGACATAGAAACCATCACTTTTGGTCCTCCCATTGACTCTTCAGACATGGAACCAAAGTATTGGACACGAATGGTGGAAGTTATCGCTGATAATTACGACAATTATGAGGGGTTTGTCTTGTTGCACGGCACGGACACAATGGCTTTTACAGCCTCTGCATTGAGTTTTATGCTCGAAAATCTGAGTAAGCCTGTCATCATCACTGGAAGTCAGTTGCCTATTGGACAGTTGCGCACAGACGGAAAGGAAAACCTCCTCACCAGCATCGAGATTGCTGCAGCGCGCTATCCCGATGGTTCGCCTGTGGTGCCTGAAGTCTGCATCTTCTTTGAAAACAAACTACTCCGTGGCAACCGCACCACGAAAATTAATTCAGAGGGGTTCAATGCTTTTCGCTCTTATAACTTCCATAATTTGGCAGATGCCGGCATCCACATCAAATTTGAGGAAGCTTTCATCCATCGTCCCGACCCCGAAAAACCTTTCCGTCCGAACTATTTGCTCGATGACCACGTGGCGATTTTGACGCTATTCCCAGGGATGCGCGAAGAGGTGATGAATGCTTATCTCACCATTCCCAACTTGCGCGGATTGGTGCTTAAAACCTACGGAGCCGGCAATGCACCCAAGTTGCCGTGGCTCTACGAACGGCTCAAGGAATTGAGCAATCGTGGGGTAGTGATTGTCAATACCACGCAATGTTCCACCGGGGCGGTGGATATGGGACGCTACGACACCTCGTTGCAGCTCATCGAAGCAGGGGTGTTGAATGGTCACGATATGACCTTGGAATGCGTGGTGACGAAGTTGATGTTTCTTCTTGGTCACAACTACGAGCGCAGTCGCATTTGCGAGTTGATGAACACCTCATTGGCAGGAGAAGTGACGCTTCCCTGTGGAGATTCATCGACAGAATCCGGTTGTTTTCTGCGCAGTCATTTAGCACCCGTGCATTGTTTATGTGCCGACTAAGTTTTATTTGCGCACTGTGGTTGCAGTGTTTGTTCCTCCTCATTGGTTGCTCATCTGTCGAACTTCCCACGGCTGTTCCTTTGCGTTATGCCAAATTGTTGCGAATGACGGAGCAACCAGACTATATATGGACGGAAGTGGTGAATCCGTGGGACACCACGCAGGTTTTGCACCAATATCTCTTGATAGATAAAGGCGTTTCTTCGGAGAAAGTGCGCACTTTGCAGACGCAGCATAAAAATGCTGTTGTCGTTCGCACACCTTTGCAGCGCAGTTTGATGCAAAGCACAGTGCACGCTTCCCTTGCACTCCAACTCGGTGCTCAACAACAGTTGGTGGGACTCTGTGACACCGCTTATATTGTTGCTCCCGAACTGAAAAAACTTCATTTGTCAGACTTCGGACGCGGTGACCAACCCAATGTGGAGCGCATCATTGCAGCTCAAACAGATGCTTGTTGGTTTGCACCTTTTGAAGAAATGCGCTATACTTCTTTGGAGCGCGCCAACATTCCCGTCATTGACTGTGCAGACTATTTGGAAACAACACCACTCGGTCGCGCAGAATGGATGCGCTTCTACGGAAGATTGTGGGGGAAGTCTCAATTAGCGGATAGTCTTTTTGAAGAAGAAGTGCGACAATACGAAGATTTAGCGCAGAAAATAAAGGAGTCTTCTAATCGTTCTCAGAGTTCTTTTGAAA
>CAJPLH010000188.1 GCA_905371275.1 Prevotellaceae bacterium | reverse complement strand
TTTCTTTCCCAAACTCGCAACGCTAATTCTCTATATATCACAATGAAGAAGCACATCGCTATTATCGCTGGAGGCGACTCCTCCGAACACGACGTTTCGCTGCGCAGCGCAGCAGGCATCCTTTCTTTTATGGATGCAGAAAAATATGATTGCCACATCGTCGAACAACGTGGCAACGCAATGCACGTTCTCATCGAAGACCAAAAGATTCCCATGAATCTCCACGATTTCTCCTACATCCATCAAGACGAGCGTTGCACCTTCGACTTTGCTTACATCACCATCCACGGCACTCCCGGAGAAAACGGCATCCTCCAAGGATATTTCGATCTCATCGGTATGCCTTACAGCACCAGCGGAGTATTGGTAGAAGCCTTGACTTTCAATAAGTTTGCGCTCAACAACTATCTCCGTTCTCTCCCTCAGCTCCATGTGAGCGACAGTCTGATGGTGCGTCGCGGCATGGAATTTCCCACCGCCGCAGAAGTCGTGGAACGCGTAGGACTTCCTTGTTTCATCAAACCCAATGCTGGAGGAAGTTCGTTCGGTGTCACCAAGGTCAAGACAGAAGCCGAAGTGCTTCCTGCCATTGAAAAAGCCATGAACGAGAGCGACGAAGTAATGATAGAGCGTTTGCTCGTCGGCACAGAAATCACCTGCGGATGCTTCCGTCGGAAGAATGGTGAAGTCGTCACCTTCCCCATCACCGAAGTAGTGGTGAAAGGTGTAGAATTCTTCGACTACGAAGCCAAATACGAAGGAAAAAGTGATGAAATCACACCTGCGCGCATCGCACCTGAGACCGCAGAGCGCGTCAGCGAAATGACGAAATACATTTACCGGCAGCTCGACTGCTACGGCATCATTCGCATTGACTACATCCTCTCCGGAGAAAAGGGAAAAGAGCAAATCAATATTCTCGAAATCAACACCACACCCGGCATGACGCCCGCTTCGTTTATCCCCCAACAAGTGCGTGCATCTCAATTCGAAATAGCCGATGTATTGTCTGAAATCATCGAAGGAAAATTCGCTTAATCGCAAGAAACACATTATGCAACACATTCCCTCTGAATTCGACGACATCCGTTCGCGCACCGATGCCGAGATTCGCCCCAGTTTCAAAGCCCTTCTCCACGATAGACTCTTTATGCGCGTGCTCCGCGGCTTCGTACCCTGGTTGCCCGTGAGTTGGATTCGCACCTTTTTGCAAATCACTTTCATCGGAGTCAACAGCGCTTTAGGATTTCAGAAGCGATATATGCTCCGTGCCATGCACCTTCTGATGTGGCGCACCACAAAAGGTGTGAAATTAGACCACAGTGCTTTGCGCGAAAAACGAGCAGGATACACCTACATCTCCAACCACCGTGACATCGTGTTAGATGTCGCCATGCTCGACGTAATACTCATCGACAATGGATTTCCCAACACCGCACAAATCGCCATCGGTGACAATCTGCTCATCCATCCTTGGATAGAACAATTTGTGCGCATGAACAAAGCCTTCCTCGTGCGCCGTTCGGTCGGAGCACGACAGTTGCTCGAAGCCAGCAAACACATGAGTCGCTACATGCACTACGTCATTGGCACGCGCGAAGACAACATTTGGATTGCTCAACGCGAAGGAAGAGCAAAAGACTCCAACGACCGCACACAGCCCTCTGTCTTGCGTATGATGACCCTCGGAGGAGAAGGCAATCACTATGAGAATCTCCGTCATATGCAACTCGTTCCGCTCACCATCTCTTATGAGTATGATCCTTGCGACTACCTCAAAGCCAAAGAGTTCCAGCAAAAGCGCGATGATGCTTCGTTCAAAAAGTCAAAGCAAGACGACCTCGACAACATGCGTGTCGGCATTTTAGGGAAGAAAGGACGCGTGCTCTATCGCACTGCCGACTGCATCAACACATGGTTAGACGACTACAAGCATCTCCCTGCTAAAGA
Organism: Prevotellaceae bacterium; assembly: GCA_905371275.1. Lineage (GTDB taxonomy): Bacteria > Bacteroidota > Bacteroidia > Bacteroidales > Bacteroidaceae > Alloprevotella. The sequence goes on along the minus strand of CAJPLH010000188.1, from coordinate 2,131 downwards.
ATTCTTCGAAGCCGTAGCAGCACGCATCGACCGCGACATCCATGCCGGCTACGAAATCTATCCTAACAACTACATCGCAGCCGATTTGCTCGAAGGCGGTCAACGCTTTGCTCATCACTACACAACAAAAGACCTCGCCATCTTTGAGAAATATCTCCAAAGTCGGCTCGAGCTCATTGAGTTGCCCAACAAAGACGAAGCCTACTTGAGAGAAAGGATGCTCACCATGTATGCCAACCCCCTCTACAACTATCTCAAGGCTCACGAAGAATAGCCCTCTTCTTCTGCTGTTCCCTCACCTTATAGTTTATGCTTTCTTCCACTCTCAAGCACCTCTTCATTCGTTTCATCCTCCTCATCTTGTGGAGTGGAGGAATGCTGCTGCTCACCCAGTGCAACAAAGATGAAGCACCGCTCGAATCCTATCGTTCCGAGTTGTTGATGGTTCACACCACCTCCCACGGAGACATCGACAAATTGCTCACCGACGAAGGACAAGTCTTGCTGCCCACCAATGCCCTACGTGGAGTGCGTCCCGACACGACCTATCGCGCGTTGGCCACTTTCCGATACGTCAACGACAGCAAGCGAGTTGAACTGCGCCAAGTAGTGCTGATTCCCACTGCACTCCCTATCAGCATCAAAGAGGAAGCCATGCGCACAGCACCCATCCAACTCCTCTCGTTGTGGAAAACTCCCAACTACATCAATCTGCGCTTCGGCATCCCCAAGAGTTTCAAAGGAAATCATATCATAGGGTGGTCATTTCGCGGAATAAGTTCAACGCACAACGGCCATCGTAAATTGCATTTGCAACTCTATCACGATGCCCACGCCGACCGCAGCGACTATTTTGAGGAAACCTATCTGTCTTGCCCCATCCAGCAATTCTCTCAGTGGCTTGTCCCCGGAGTCGATAGCATTGCGCTCAACATCAACACCGTGAAAGGGCAATACCAAGCCGTCTTCCCCTACTAACACCTGCCCATTCTCAATCTGCAGTCTCCTCCCTCGGCTTAGTTGCAACCCATCTCTATGCGCATGTCGTGATGTTTCGTCTTCTCAATAAATACCTTTCAAAACACTTCAACGTATGCTCCTATCACCAGAAAACATACAACAACAAACTCGAGCTTTGTGGGAAACTACCCATCCCGAACTCACGGCCGATTTTCTCGACCTCTATTTCCAACGTCGCTATGCCGACGAACGAAATGTCACTGTGCGTCATGATGCACAAGTGAAGGCCGCTGTGCAAGTCCTCCCTTTCAAATTCCTTTTCGGAGGAAAAGCCCTCCCTGTGGGAGTATTCAACGGACTCTGTGCCGAAAGTGGTGCAAACCATGAGAAGAACATCGCGCAAGTGGTGCGTCAAGCCCACCGCAAAATGTATGAAGAAGGACAATTGTTGAGTTTCCTCATCCCCGAAGACGAAAAGCAGCGCAAAGCCTTTGAAAAGGAGCAAATGGGCAGTTTCTGGACAGCCACACACCGTCTGCTCGTACCCTTTGAAACACCCGAAGACTATCGCCCCGATTTGAATCTCAACATCATGCCCGAAAACACGTGGGGGCGCGAGTTGTGGACTTTCTATAACACTTTTGGAGGACGTCACGATTACGAAATCCGCCACGATCGTGATAGTTTTGAAACGGCTGTTACGTGGCATTTGCAACAAGGCGGTCAACTCTTTGTGGCGCGTCGCCGTGGAAAAATTGTAGGTTTTTGTTTAGTATGCAAACAACCTCGTATTCTCAAAAGCGGAAAGCCCTCCAAGAAAGACTCCTATGGACACATTCGTTTCATGCTCACCACAGACCCCAACGTGGTCTATCATTTCCGTCGTCGCATCGGGGAACTCCTTGAAGTAGAGGACGTAGCCGTTGTGGGAGGATGTCCTGGACACGGTTTCAAAGAGTCCAAACCCTATGCCATGGCGCGTGTGGTCGATGTACTCGGCTTCCTCAAATTCCTCGGACGCGTGCATCCTGGTTTGCAACTCACCGTTGGCATCGAAAACGATGAAGACATCCCTGAAAACAACGGATATTACGAACTGTTTGAAGGGGAAGTTACCCTTCTGGAAGAACGCCCCGACAATGTACTCACTGCTGGTGGTCTTGCTGCGCTC
>CAJPLH010000187.1 GCA_905371275.1 Prevotellaceae bacterium | reverse complement strand
TATGGAATACGGCGAAGCCAAGTGAGACGAAGCAGAATTTCAATCAATAACAAGCCGAGAGCAGCCCAAGCAAAAGATGGATAAGCCTCATAGTACTTATTATAATGGTGTTGTTTCAGTTTGGTACGCTCTAATTTATCAATATCTTGATATATACTTCTCAATTCTTTCTTCGATGATGCTGCATAATACAAGCCTCCCGTAGCCTTCGCTATGCTTTTTAGCGTGGCTGGATCCATATCACTTTTCACATTGGCATAGTAGTAACTCCCATCAGGTAGAATCCCAACTGGTTGTCTCACCATACCTTGTCGGCCTACTGCAATGGTGTAAACTCTGACTCCCTTTTGCTTCGCTATTTCTGCAGCCGTAAGGGGTGAGATGTCTCCTGCATTATTTGCACCATCAGTGAGAAGGATGACAACTTTGGAAGGAGCTTTACTTGTAGTAAGGCGACTTACGGCGTTCGTCAATCCCATTCCTATTGCTGTTCCAGGAGAGATTGTGCCATTGGTTTGCAAATCACAACTCACCCCTCTGAATGTAGACAACAAGGCAATATGGTCTGTTGTCATTGGACATTGCGTGAAGGCTTCTCCTCCAAAGAGAGTAAGACCTATATTATCATTCGGTCGTCCTTCGATAAACTCATAAGCAACTTGCTTTGCGGCTTCTAGTCTATTGGGTGACAAATCTTCCGTAAGCATACTTTGCGAAATGTCCATCGCAATCATAATATCGATGCCTTCGACTTCTCGCTCACTCAATGGCGTTTTCGTTTGAGGACGCGCCAAAATAATCACAACGAGAACAAACACTGCAAGACGCAAAACAAAAGGTATATGCACAAGAATTGCAGAGAAATTAGATGATGCACCTTGTAAAGCTCGAGTCGTTGCTACACGCAATGCAGGCTCACCAGACTTACGACTGAGCATATACCACAAAACTAGTGGAATGCACAACAATAAGAGGAAGAAAAAGGCGGGATATAGAAACGTCATTTTGAGCAAAACTATATATTAAGGAAGAATCATCCAAATCAAACTACAGATGTAAGCAAAACATCCTAAAGCAGCTAATAAGATAAGCACTAGCGAAACATTAAACAATCGTTTTTTTCGCAAAAGAACACGAGCTGCAATGTCAATGACCTTGTCTTCGTATTCAGGAAGTACCTCTTGACTTTGGGTTGTACGCACATAATCGACGGCCTGCAGTAACGCACGATCGCTTTCTGCCAACGAAACTTGATGTTTCGCAAACTTCACCAAATCGGCTGTTTGAAGAATCTCTTTGAGCTCTCGCAAAGCAGTAGCGTCATTGACAAGAGAAAGTTGTTCTATGATTTCGTGACTGGTCATCTCTTTGGCATTAAACCCAAAGCGTTCATAGAGATAAGTACGCAAAATCTCCGTAAGTTCAATGAAATAAGCCTTTTGACTTTCTAATTCATTGGCGTCTTGTTCTCGTAATTGCTCAATAGCCTGCATTGCCGTCTGATGCGGAGGTGGTACAGTCTTTACTCTGACTATTTTTTGCGTTGGTTGAGGCACAAAACTCTGTCGGAGCAAAATCACCCAACCTAAAACAAGTAGCCAAAGTAGAACACAACATCCTAATAATAGAAAGACCCAAGTAAAAATTCCTTCAATCGGTGCTTTTGCAGGACGAATATTATCGGGATGTTTAAGATCAACATCTATCGTATTGACTTTTAAAGCTATTTCGTGGGGACTTTTGTAAGCCACTCCGTTGACGAACACTTCTTGTTGGGGGATTTTATAGACAGCACTATCAAATGAAGTCAAGATATAAGAACGCTTTAGTTGCCATTTCCCTCCATCCTCTAAAACAACTGTATCAGCAGGCAAGGCTTGCAGCATTTCTACTCCTTGCGTCACATAACCTGAAGCAAAATTAGGAAACTGCACACGGCTATTAGGCTTGCAGTTCACAGAAATATGAAGTAACACTTGCTCTCCAACGCGAATAGCAGTAGAATCAAGCGATGACTCCACAATGGCGCGCTGTGCTACGCTAGGCAATAGGGCACAGAATAGGAATGATAAAAGAAAAATCCGCTGAAAATAGAACTTCATAATCATTTACTAAGGAGACAACTGCAACTACTGTCTTTGAGAAAACAGTTGCTTCAAACCTTTTACAAAATCAGTATCGGTAGCTATCGATGTATAGTCGACTCTTGCTTGAGCAAAACGCGTCTGCAACTGTTCGGTATGTGATGCCCACCAACTATGATATGCGTTTCTTACACTCTTTGAGGCTGTATTGACGTATTGCTGGTGACCACTTTCTGCATCTTCCAACTTCATCCAGCTAACATTCGGCAGTTCAACCATTCGTTTGTCGTAGATTTGCACTGCAACTAGGTCGTGCTTCTGATTGGCACGTTTTAGCAAAGGAGAATAATCCTCTGAAGACAAAAAATCAGACATCAAAAAAGCCACGCTACGCTTACGCATAACACGAAGAAAGTACTCCAACCCTGTTCCTATGCTGGTACCACGGCTCTCAGGCTCTATCGTTAATAACTCCCGTATGATACGCAAGATGTGCCCTTTTCCTTTGGCAGGTGGGATGTATTTTTCAACCTTATCAGAAAAGAATAACGCGCCAATTTTGTCGTTATTACGCATTGCAGAAAAGGCCAATGTAGCGGCAATCTCTGTCATCTGCTCGCGTTGTGAAAGTTGTCCAGAACCAAAATCAAGAGATGCAGATATATCTATGAGCAACATTACAGTAAGCTCACGCTCCTCCTCATAGACCTTGACATAAGTGCGATCAAATCGAGCAGAAACGTTCCATTCGATGTCGCGGACGTCATCGCCGGGCTGATATTCACGCACTTCTGCAAAGGACATACCACGTCCTTTAAAGGCTGAGTGATACTCGCCTGCAAAGATATTGTTGGAAAGCGCGCGCGTCTTAATCTCTATTCGACGAACACGCTGCATCAATTGCAGAACATTCTCATTCATAAGTCTTTTTGTTAGGGAACTTCTACCGTAGCAAGGATTTCTCCGATGATTTTTTCTGTTGTTACATCTGCTGCTTCAGCTTCGTAGGTCAGTCCAATGCGATGGCGCAACACATCATAAGCCACGCTACGAACGTCGTCTGGAACTACATATCCGCGCTGACGAATAAACGCTAAGCTACGTGCTGCAAGTGCTAAACTGATTGTGGCACGAGGTGAACCACCATAAGAAATATAAGGACGTAGATGCTCTAGTTTATAGGTTTCGGGGAAACGCGTTGCAAAGACTAAGTCTGCGACATATTGTTCTATACGTTCATCAATATAGACTTCTTTGACCAGTTGTCGAGCTTCGCGGATGGTTTGCAAATCAATTATAGGTTGAATCTTCTCATCTGCCAAATTTCCTCGCATTGATGCGCGAACAATTCGCTTTTCTTCCTCAATAGAAGGATAATCCACAACAACTTTAAGCATAAAACGATCCACTTGCGCTTCAGGCAAAGTGTAGGTTCCCTCTTGTTCGATGGGATTCTGTGTGGCCATCACCAAAAATGGGTCAGGCAATGCCATCGTTTCATCACCGATAGTCACCAATCGCTCTTGCATCGCTTGAAGTAGTGCGCTCTGTACCTTTGCTGGTGCGCGGTTTATCTCGTCTGCCAAAACAAAATTAGCGAAGACAGGTCCACGGCGAACTGAAAAGGCATCGTCTTTGCGACTATAAATCATCGTTCCGACAACGTCAGCAGGCAACAAATCAGGCGTAAATTGAATACGCCCAAAAGAAGCGTCAATAAGTGAAGACAAAGTTCGTATCGCTAAAGTTTTGGCCAATCCAGGAACACCTTCAAGAAGAATGTGACCATCCGACAGAAGTCCTATGAGTAAGGCCTCGGTGAGATGCGACTGTCCCACAATTACTTTTGACATTCCATCTTTGAGCAGGGTAATGAAGCCTGATTGTGCTTCAATGCGCGCATTTAGTGCGCGGATATCTACGTTTTCTACCATAGGTAATTGGGTGATTTCTTATTTATATTGCGAATATATATCTGATTTGAAAATCAGATACTTACGCTATTTCAAT
>CAJPLH010000186.1 GCA_905371275.1 Prevotellaceae bacterium | reverse complement strand
GGTCGGTGAAACGCGTGATGGTGAGGGTGTTATATTGGCCAATGTATATCATAAAGGAGGAGGATTTTTGGGGGGTAAAAAACGACGGCTTGTTTTATCAAAAACGACGGCTCGTTTTACTAAAAACAACGGCTCGTTTTTTTTCGAACGACGGGTGGGTTATTTTTACCTGTTGCCAACAACGCAACAAGGGGGGGGCAAAGAAGGAGGAGGAGAGGGAAAAATTATTGCGCAGAAGCATCGAAAGAGTTAGCCACTGCTTCGCCATTTTCGGCAGGAGATGCAGTAAGTGGTGCTTCCTCGTTGTCCGTCTCAACTGGCACGTCGGCTTCCGCTTTGTGTTCATCGTCAGAGATTTTTCCGTCCATCATATGGATGCAGCGGTCGCATTGTTGCGCAAAGGCCTCATCGTGCGTCACAATGACAAAAGTTTGTCCCAAATCGCGACGGAGTTGAAAAAAGAGTTCTTGGAGTTCTGCACGGTTTTTAGAGTCGAGCGAACCAGTGGGTTCATCGGCAAAAATGATATCGGGTTTGTTCATCAAAGCACGCGCAGCAGCCACACGCTGTTTTTCACCGCCGGAGAGCGCAGCAGGTTTGTGTGCAGCGCGGTCAGCGAGTCCCATATAGTCGAGGAGTTCTTCGGCGCGCTCCTTGGCCGCACGCTTGGAAGTGCCGGCAATGAGGGCAGGCATCATCACATTTTCGAGTGCGGTGAACTCAGGTAGTAGTTGATGAAATTGAAAGATGAAGCCGATGTGGGCATTTCTGAAATGGGAGAGTGCGGAGGAGGAGAGTCGCGTCACGTCGGTGTCTGCAATGTGCAGGCTACCTTCGTTGGGACGATCAAGCGTGCCCATAATTTGTAGGAGCGTGGTTTTGCCGGCTCCCGAAGGGCCCACGATACTCACCATCTCGCCTTGTTGAATGTCGAGATCTATGCCCTTGAGCACTTCTAAATTGCCGAAGGATTTACGGATATTTCTCAGAGAAATCATTTGCGTGTCAGCTTTCAAAACCTGTTATACTATTTTTGATGTTACCGCGAATTTACTCATTTCTCGGGAGGTGGTTGCATTTTCGTGCCAAATTCTTGATAAAGGAGGGCTTTTTAGTCCCCTACTGTGGCTTTTGTGGCGGAAATGGAGAGATTTATTGCGGAGAGAGAGGGGAGGTGTTGCGGAGAAATAGAGGAGGTATTGCGGAGATACTTAGGCTTGTCCTTGGCATCTGACGTTGCAGGCCGAAGCACAAAAAAGAAAACCACACGCTGTCCGAAGACTTGTGTGGTTTTCTCCCTTGTTATCCGAAAATTGTCTTTCCTTTTTGAGTTATGTGTTTTCTTTTTCGTGCTATGTATCCGTTGTTATCCGAAATTATCCTTGAAATTTAGGATCATTTTTGAGGAGCCATTCCGCGATTTGCACCGCATTGAGGGCAGCTCCCTTTTTGATTTGGTCGCTCACCAACCAGAGGGTGAGACCATTGGGGTTGGACAAGTCTTTGCGGATGCGACCCACAAACACGTCGTCGCAACTTTCGAGCAAGAGGGGCATTGGATATTCGCGCGCTGAAGGGTTGTCGAGCAACTGGAGTCCTTCACCGTTGGCAATGGCTTGTCGCGCAGCTTCCACGGTGATGGGACTTTCGGTTTCGAGCCAAATGGACTCAGCGTGGTTGCGCATTGTGGGAACACGCACGCAAGTGGCACTCACTTCGACGTCGCTGTGCATAATCTTGCGCGTTTCGTTGTACATTTTCATTTCCTCCTTGGTGTATCCGTTGTCGCAGAACACATCGATTTGAGGAATCACGTTGTAGGCCAGTTGATAGGCAAACTTTTCCACCACGGGTGCTTCGCCCTTGGCCAAAGATTGGTGTTGCGCCACGAGTTCGTCCATAGCGGCCTGTCCTGCGCCAGAAGCCGACTGATAGCTCGACACGTGCACACGGCGGATGTGGCTCAAACGCTCGATGGCTTGGAGGGCAACAACCATCATAATGGTGGTGCAGTTGGGGTTGGCAATGATGCCACGCGGACGTTGCAGCGCATCGGTGGCGTTGCATTCGGGCACCACGAGGGGGACATCGTTTTCCATACGGAAGGCACTGGAATTGTCGATCATCACCGCGCCATATCTGGTGATGTCTTCGGCAAATTCGATGGAAGTGCCACCGCCTGCGCTAGTGAAGGCGATGTCGATGTCTTTGAAATCGTCGGTGTTGTGACGAAGTTCGCGCACCACAATCTGTTGTCCGCGAAATAAGTAGGACTTTCCCGCGCTGCGTTTCGACCCAAAGAGTCGGAGTTCATCGATAGGGAAATCGCGCTCGGCCAATGTGCGCAAAAATTCTTGGCCTACGGCACCACTGGCGCCCACTATGGCTACATTCATTATTGGCAAAACAGTGAAGAAGAAGCGACGCTCGAATTCTTTGTGGCGCAATCTCACGATGCGATATCTTCGATTTTATGAAGCGATGTCCTCGCATTTATGTCCTTCTTCTGTGGATATTCATTGATTGTGCTGCAAAAATATCAATTTATCTTTGAAAGACCTACCTCATTTGCCGTTTTTTTTGTTCCTTTGCTGGAAAATGTATAGTTTGCCATCTCTAGAGTTGCCATTTTAGTGGCGAATGTGACAAATATCAACCCACACACTATGTTTCTTCTTGCCGAACCGCTGATAACGAATCCCACGTGGATTGTGCTGATTGTATTGAGCTTGATTCTTTTCACCCCAATGTTGATGGAAAGAGTCAAGGTGCCGGCCATTGTGGGGCTCATTTTGGCAGGAATGCTGGTGGGGCCTCACGGGGTGCACGTGCTCGACAGAGATGCTTCGTTTGAAATCTTTGGCAAGGTGGGACTCTATTATATTATGTTTCTGGCTTCGCTGGGGATGAATCTGACCGATGTGCACCGCTATCGCTGGGGGGCTTTGGCCTTTGGCGTGGTGTCGTTTGTGTTGCCGATGGGACTTGGATTTCTGGCCAACGACTGGGGACTTGGGCTTTCTGTGCCGGCCAATGTGCTGATTGCTGCGATGTATTCGGGGCATACGCTACTCACTTATCCCTTGGTGATGCGCTGGGGACTGGCGCGCCATCGGGCAGTGGGCATTGCGGTGGGAGGAACGATTCTGACCAACGTGCTGACGCTCGTGGTGCTGGCCGTGGTAGGCGGAATGTTCAAACCGGAAGGGGGAGATTTCAACGTGTGGCTCTTGTTGGGACGCGTGTTGCTGGTGACGGTGGTGCTCTTGTTGTTGGTGCCACGCGTGGCGCGGTGGACGTTTCGCCGTGTCGATGAAGGTGTGGTGCAATATATCTTCGTACTGATCCTCGTGTTTCTGGGCGCAGGCCTAATGGAATGGGTGGGAATGGAAGGCATATTGGGTGCGTTTCTGGTGGGCTTGGCCCTCAACCGCGAAGTACCGGCCGCGAGTCCGCTGATGCAGCGCATTGAGTTTGTGGGAAACGCCTTGTTCATCCCTTATTTTCTGATTGGTGTGGGGATGATTATCAATCTCCGCACGCTGTTGTCGGGCTGGCACATTGCGGCTATGGCTTTGGCGATGATTGCCATTGGCACCGCAGGAAAATTGCTGGCTGCGCAGTTGGTGGGTCGCGCTTTGAAGTTGGATGCCACGGAACGAAATATGGTGGGCGGTCTGAGCACGGCGCGCGCGGCTTCGGCTTTGGCCATTGCTATGGTGGGCTATGAAATCATTTTGCCCGATGGTTCGCATTTGCTCAACGAAGATGTGGTGGGTGCGGCGATGATGCTCATTTTGGGTTCTTGCATCATTGCTTCTACGCTCACGGAACGTGCGGCACGCAAATTGATGCTTTCGGGGGCAACCTTGAGGGCGAATGCTGAGGGCGAGGAGAAGGACTCGCTGTTGGTGGCTTTGGCGAATCCGCGGATGGTGATTCCGATGACGAATATGGCTTTGATGCTGCGGAGTGCTTCGGCCACGGCTCAACTGACTGCGGTGAGTGTGGTGCTTTCTGACGATGCTGAGGAGCGCGCCACGGCACAACAGGGTTTGGACTACGCTGCAAAGATGGCGGCCACGGTGGGGGTGCGGATGCAAACGCACTGCCGCAGGTCGGTGAATGCGGTGACGGGGATTGTGCACACGGCTGGGGAACACGATGCTACGGACATTCTCATTGGTTTGCACCAGAAGAAAACGATTTTGGCGAACTTCTTTGG
>CAJPLH010000185.1 GCA_905371275.1 Prevotellaceae bacterium | reverse complement strand
TTAGACTTAAACATTCTGATGTTATAGATTTCATCCGTCTACATATCTTGTCTTGGGAAGAAGTGCGTCTCAGATTTGATGCGCTTCAGAAATCTACCGAATTAAAAAGCCTTCCAACGGCTTCTTGCACACTAGCCGCTCAACATAATCCCACGCGCATTCACTCTACGAAAGCTAATATCACGCAAGATTTCTTGAAGAAACGTCCTTGTTTCTTGTGTGATAACCATCGTCCTAAGGTGCAAACGTGTCTGCCTGTTGAAGGAAAGTATCAAGTTCTCATCAACCCCTACCCCATCTTACCACAGCATCTTACGATTGTTAGTCGTCGGCACACCTCTCAATCCCTCAAAGGTAGATTAGCTGACTTTTGCAAGATGACAATGGAGCTTCCCGACTTCTTGTTGTTCTATAATGGTGCTCGCTGCGGTGCATCGGCTCCCGACCATATGCATTTTCAAGCTGGTGCGCGAGGTGTGGTTCCTCTCGAACGTGACTGGGCACAATATGAAGGAAGCCTAGAGAGAATTTATCCTGTATCGACTGAGGAAATTGTGGAAGTTGAAGAAGCGGGTTACACACACAAGCACGAAGGTATCTACCTGTTGCGCAACTATGCTTGTCCGGCCTTTGTAGTCATCGGTGAGAAATCTGAAGGTAATCAATTGTTGCTTTCTAAACTATTATCTGTACTTCCGACAAGTTCAGGTGCCAACGAACCAGATGTAAATCTCTTGGCTTGGCGTTCTTCAGGGCACGCTGCTTATCCAGACACCACAGTTACCATCATTTTCCCACGCAAAAAGCATCGTCCTGCTTGCTATGCTGCAGAAGAAGGTGAACAACTCTTGATTTCTCCTGGCGCTATTGATATGGCTGGGTTGATTATCACTCCACGCCATCAAGACTTTGAAGCACTAACATCAGAACGCGCAGCAAACATTTTAGCCGAAGTGACTCTATCTGAAAGTGAAATTGCATCTATCACACGCAAACTTCATAAGTCGACGTCCAACAATGCTGCACGAAGAAGAATAAATCTCTTTAATGGAAGACGAGAGCCCAATGTAGAAGTGGCTATCATGAGCCATTCACGCGTTGAGTTTATTCTCAATACTCCCTTCTCTGCTAAAGGTCAGGTTATTTCTGGCACTCAAGTAGTGGAATACAAAGATGGAACTATCCTTTGGAATGGCAATGCTTACAGCGAATTGACGTTTCTTCCAGATACACCACTCAACGAAGCTTCCTTCACACTACTCAATGTCCCCATAGGTATTAATTTCCACTGGGAACGAAAACTCAACCAAACATTCCATGGCGCGCTTTATTTGAAGGTGCACGAAGATTCTATCCTTGCCATAAACCACATTCCTGCCGAGGTATATCTGGAAAGTGTGATTTCTTCGGAGATGAGTGCAAACGCATCTCTCGAACTTCTCAAAGCCCACGCTGTGGTAAGCCGTAGTTGGCTGTTCAGAATGATGATGCAACGCAGAAACAATGCACAAGGAGAAGGTAACTTCTTTACTTTCCAACGAAAAGAAGATGAATTCATTCGTTGGTATGGACGAGAAGAACACACCTTATTCGATGTTTGTGCAGACGATCATTGTCAACGCTATCAAGGCATACCTCAAATTTCCCGTCCTGAAGTGCAACAAGCCATCAATGAAACGCGCGGTTTGGTGCTAATGTCTGAAGGCGACATTTGCGATGCACGTTTTTCAAAGTGCTGCGGAGGAATGACAGAACGCTTCTCTGCTTGTTGGGAGGATAATGACGAACCCTACCTTGTGGCTACACGAGATTTGTTACCCAAATCATTCAACGAGCAGATAGCTTCTAAGGTGAATCTTACGAATGAACAACAAGCCACTGCGTGGATTAAGTCTGCGCCAGCTTCTTTCTGCCAAACGCAAGATAAAACCATTCTGGCACAAATTCTCAACGACTATGACCAAGAGACAGCAGACTTTTATCGCTGGACTGTTGAGTATTCTCAGGATGAAATTTCGCAGTTGCTCCAGGAAAAGTTAGGACTTAACTTAGGAAAAATCCGAGCTCTAGAACCCGTTGAACGAGGAGAAAGCGGACGAATCATTCGTCTTAAGATTGTCGGAACAGAGAAAACGATGACTATTGGCAAGGAGCTAGAAATTCGTCGTGCTCTCTCCTCAACACACCTCTATTCAAGTGCCTTTGTTGTCGAAACCTCTGGAGAAACGTCAGACAAGCTTCCTGCAACCTTCCGTTTATATGGTGCTGGTTGGGGACATGGTGTAGGACTTTGTCAAATTGGTGCCGCAATGATGGGGGCTGAAGGATACAACTACGAGGAAATACTTCTCCACTATTACAAAAATGCTTCAATCGAGACAAAATATGAATAGTTCAAAGCGCCATTCTCTCTTTTGGGTTCCCTCTCTTTATTTTGTTGAAGGTGTGCCGTTCACCATTGTAACAATAGTTTCTCTCATCATGTACAAACGTTTAGGACTCAGTGACACTCAGTGTGCTGCTTACAGTGGTTGGTTAAGCCTTCCGTGGGTGATTAAACCGCTGTGGAGTCCTATTGTAGAGATTTTCAAGACCAAACGTTGGTGGATTCTTACGATGCAAGCACTGATGGGGATAGCTCTTGCACTCATAGCCTTCACTATTCCCACGCATTACTATGTTCAAGCAAGTCTTGCGCTCTTTTTCCTCATTGCCTTCTCTAGTGCAACACATGACATTGCTGCCGACGGTTTCTATATGTCAGCTCTAAACGAACATGATCAAGCGCAATATGTGGGCATTCGTAGTACATTCTACAAATTAGCAACCATCTTTGCAGAAGGGCTACTTCTTATGTATATTGGAAGTTGGGAGGTCATAACCAAAAATGTCACGGACGCATGGAGTATCGGTCTTGGAACGATTGCAGGACTTCTCATGTTAATGACAGTCTATCATTTGTGTACACTTCCAAAGACGGAACATAATGCCCACGATGACCAACATCATCTTAGCATAAAAGAAGCAGCCAAAGAATTTGGAACTACATTTCTGAGCTTTTTTCAGAAGCCTATGATTTTTACGGCACTTGTTTTTATGTTGCTCTACCGCTTACCCGAGGCTTTTCTTACAAAGATTTTTCCTCTCTTCCTTAGTGCAAAAGTAGAAAATGGTGGTCTAGCTCTTACTACGCAGCAAGTTGGTTTCGCTTATGGCACCGTTGGAGTTATAGGTCTGACTCTGGGCGGAATTTTAGGAGGAATGGCCGTTGCAAAAGATGGATTCCAGCGTTGGAAATGGCCTATGGTTATAGCCATTTCTCTCCCCAACATCCTCTATTGTTTCCTTGCCTACTATCAGCCGAGCAATTTTGTGTGGGTGAACGTGGCTATTGCCATAGAACAATTCGGTTATGGATTTGGTTTTACCCTCTATATGCTATTTTTGCTCTACTTTGCGCAGGGAGAATCTAAGGCGGCACACTATGCGATATGCACGGGTTGCATGGCATTAAGTCTGGCAGTACCAGGAATCACAGCGGGCTGGATAACGGACAATCTGGGCTACTACAATAGCTTCCTCGTTGTAATGGGACTGGTACCCATAACATTTTGGGTCACCTCTCTGATTAAAGTGCCCAATGAATTTGGACAAAAGAAACTAGCTAGCCAATAACGACACTTCTATTATATGAGTACTAAAAACTCTCCTTCGCCAATATACGATAATTGGAAACAAGCCAATGCTTTTGCGATGCATCATGGCATTCTATTGGGCATTGTCCTCATCATCTTGTTGGTTAGTCTCTTTTATGGACTAACGAATCCCACAGCCTCACTCATGGCATGGGGACTAATGATATTCTATCCTATTATTACAGCACGACTGACCTTCAACTTTCGTAAAATAGTTGCACCGACAGAGCGTTTCACCATTTCTCGTGGCTTTGCATATGCGTTTTTCACTATGCTTTATGCTAGTATTTGGGCTGCTCTTGCTTTATATCTTTATTTTCAATTCTTTGACCATGGATATTTTGCAGATACCCTCAAGACTGTTTTACTATCTCCCAAAATGCAAGCGCAACTTCAAGCTAGCGGTTTGATTTCTGTTTATGGTGATTCTATCGAAAGCGTCACTCAACAACTACACAAACTTCCTCCTTTTATTTACGCAGAAAATCTTCTGTCGCTAAACCTTCTCTTTTCGCCCATCACGGCTTTCATTATTGGACTTTGTACAATGCGTCTTCAGCCACTAAAAAACGCATAGCTTTCACTCGTGCATTCTAGTACGGAATTGACC
>CAJPLH010000184.1 GCA_905371275.1 Prevotellaceae bacterium | reverse complement strand
TTCAGAGGAAAATTGCGCACTTTTGTGAAGAAATCACGGCTTATAATCGAAAAAACGTCCGAGGAAATAAAAATTCCATCGGACGAAAAAGAAATTGCAAGGGAAGGAATTTAAATTCCAAGGGAAGAAAACAAAATTCCAAGGGACAAAATCTAGAATACCTCCCATTTCTTGGAATTTCGAAGTCGTTTTCCAAAAGTAAAATGCCGAGAGTACACTTTTTACTTTCCTAGAATTAAGAAAACTCGTACCATTTCCCCCTCCCGATTTTAACATAAATCGGTCAGTATATCCCAATCAGATTTTGATTGTAGAGCATCTTGTTTACCGCTAGTTTGCAGGTGCAGCCGCTTCGTCTAAAATAAAGAAGATACCAACAAGAAAATAAATGAATATAGGAAGTTGTCTTCTTAATAACGAGTAGCACCTTTACAATCTAATCACCACCGATTTTGGGGAGGACTACAATTTGACCTATACTTCGAAGCAAATGGAGGGGCATCCCACTGACACTTTGCAGTGAGGATACCCCCCAATAATGATAAAGACGAGAGAAACGCTAGTTGTGGCGATAAGTTTCCACTTCTTTCGCGGTAAGGCTCATCACAAAGAGGTGATGCTTGGCAGCCTCAGATTCAGCAAATCTCGCAAACACACGGGCAGATTTTGCAAAGAGTTCAGGAGATTGCGAAGCGTTGTAGAGAAGAAGGTGAAGCATCAAAGCATTCGCAGCCATTTCCACCAAATGACGAGCACAGAGGTCTTGAAATTCTTGTTCGCCAACCTCTTTCACACGCGCCACAGCCTCGTTGAACAAGCTAGAAAGACGCTGAGCAACTGCCTGCAATGGGCGCATTTCTTCAGACACTTCTTTTGACTCCCACTCTTGCAGTTGAGCAGAATAAGAACCATTCATCACAAAACGAATGGCAGCCACAACTTGGAGTTGCGTCGTGCCTTCGTAGATGCTGGTGATGCGAGCGTCACGCGCAATGCGCTGAATAGGATAGTCCATCATAAAGCCTGAACCACCGTGAATTTGCAGCGCATCATAGGCATTTTGATTGCAGAACTCAGAGTTCATACCCTTAGCCAAAGGCGTGAGAGAGTCAGCCAGTTTGTTGAAAGCCTTCATCTCGTTGCGTTCTTCGGGAGTGAGCTTTCGTTCGCGAGAAATATCTTCCAATGCTTTGTAAACATCCACGCAGCGTGCGCAATGATAGAGCAAAGCGCGTCCTGCATCTAGTTTAGCTTTCATTGTCGCCAGCATATCATATACCGCAGGAATCTCAATGATAGCCTTACCAAACTGTTCACGTTCGCGCGCATACGCCAGACCTTCGTTGTAAGCCGCTTGCGACAAACCCACAGATTGTGCAGCAATGCCCAGTCGTGCACCGTTCATCAGCGCCATCACATATTTGATGAGCCCCATACGCGTAGTACCGCAGAGTTCAGCCTTCGCATTTTTATAAACCAGTTCACAAGTAGGACTGCCGTGGATGCCCAATTTGTTTTCAATGCGGCGCACATCCACTCCGCCATTGCGTTTGTCATAGATAAACATCGACAAACCACGACCATCGGTAGTACCTTCTTCAGAGCGTGCCAAAACAAGGTGAATATCCGCATCGCCATTGGTGATGAAGCGTTTCACGCCGTTGAGCAACCAGCAACCCTCTTCTTCAGAATAGGTGGCTTTGAGCATCACGCTTTGGAGGTCGCTACCCGCATCGGGTTCTGTCAAGTCCATAGACATAGTAGCCCCTTCAGCCACGCGAGGAATGAAGCGCGCGTGTTGATCTTCGTTGCCAAATTCGTATAAAGTTTCAATGCAATCTTGCAACGACCAAATGTTGCCAAACCCTGCATCAGAAGCCGCAACAAGTTCTGCGCACATCGTATAAGGCGTGATGGGAAAATTCAAGCCATTGTAGCGACGTGGCATAGTCATACCATTGAGTCCTGCTTGCACCATAGCATCAAGATTTCGTTGAGTGCCACTCGCATATCGCACGCGACTGCCTTCGTGGTGAGGTCCTTCCAAGTCCACACCCTCTGCGTTGTCAGCAATAATAGTACCAGCTATTTCTCCGACAATGTCGAGTGTGCGTTGATAGGTATCCATCGCATCTTCAAAGTCGAGGGGAGCAGTGTCAAAATCTGCCGCATCGCGGAAGTCGCGTTCTTTAAGCGCAACAATACGCTCCATCTCAGGATGGCGAAGTTCAAATTGGAGTTCGGGATGATCCGTATAATGATTAGCCATAATTTTTTATAGGATAATGAGCCAAGGAAGCAAGGAACAATGGTTCCGTTTTTCTAGCCTCCTCTTGAAGTGCTCAACATTATTTGCTGTGTTGTTTGTAGTACTGAATCATTTTGGGCACTACTTCTTCCACGCTCCCCGTGATGACATAGTCAGCGATATCGTTGATGGGAGCGTTGGGGTCAGTGTTGATGGAAATCAGAATGCCACTTTCTTTCATACCTGCCACGTGCTGGATAGCACCAGAGATGCCACAAGCAATGTAGACTTTAGGACGAACCGTAACCCCTGTTTGTCCAATTTGTTCTTCGTGATTGGCGAAGCCTGCATCCACCGCAGCGCGGCTTGCACCAACTTCTCCGTGAAGTTCGTTAGCTAATTTGCGGAGCAAGTCAAAATTCTCTTTTGAACCCACGCCATAACCTCCAGCCACAACGATGGGCGCACCCTTGAGGTTGTTTTGCGCTTTTTCCACCTGACGGTGAATCACCTCAACGAGTTTGTCTTCAGCAGCCACAAAAGCATCGGCGTCTTCATAAATCACCTCACCTTTGTAGGCAGCATCCAGCACCTCAGCTTTCATCACACCAGAGCGCACGGTAGCCATTTGAGGGCGATTGTCGGGATTGATAATCGTTGCCACAATGTTACCGCCAAAAGCAGGACGGATTTGATAGAGAAGGTTTTCGTAAGTCTTTTTATTCTTCTTGTCTTCAAAGTTACCAATTTCCAAAGCGGTGCAATCTGCCGTCAAACCACTGGTGAGCGAAGAACTCACTCTTGGTCCCAAATCGCGTCCGATGGAAGTCGCTCCCATCAAACAAATCTGGGGTTGTTCGCGTTCAAAAAGTTTCACTAAAACAGCCGTATGAGGGCGCGTAGTGTAAGGAGAAAGATAAGGAGCGTCAAAGACGTGAAGCACGTCCACACCATAAGGCAGAATTTGTGTTTCCACCTCGCCTTTGATGCCACTGCCTGCCACTACAGCTTCCAGTTTTACCCCTAATTCATTGGCTAACTTTCTACCCTTGGTGAGGAGTTCAAAACTCACTTCTTCTATTTGCTTACCTTCCAGCTCGCAATATACGTAGACACTGTTATTTTCGTTCTTGTTCATGGCTTATCCGATGGTGTGACTGTCTAAGAGTTCGGTGATTAAGGCTTCGATGTCGCCATCGCTAGCCGAGAGTCGCTTGCTTTCTTTGGTGGCAAAGACCACATTTTGCACGCTCTTCACTTTGGTTGGTGAGCCAGTAAGTCCGCATTGATTCAAATCAGCATCAATGTCTGCTGCTCCCCATTGCGTGAGGTGGAGTTCTGGACGCGACTCCCATTGTTGTGCATATTTTTCGGGAAGCGTATTGCGTTCCGCTTCCACAAGTGCGCGTTTGTAGCGCATCACCAACTTTGCATTTCTAGGACGGCATGGCGCAGCCGAGCCAGTCACGGTGAGCATCAAAGGCAAGGGAGCCTTCACTTGTTCGATACCTCCGTCAATTCTTCGAGTCACCACGAGATGTTTGTCTGTGATTTCGTTGATTTCTTCCACGTAGGTCACTTGGTCAATGCCCAATTTTTGTGCCACCTGCGGTCCCACTTGTGCAGTGTCTCCATCAATGGCTTGGCGACCACCAATCACCAAATCCACCTTGCCCATCTTGCGAATGGTTTGTGACAACACATAAGAAGTCGCCAATGTATCAGCCCCTGCAAGAGCGCGATCTGTGACCAAGACACCAGCATCAGTGCCACGGAAAAGGCCTTCGCGCAAAATGTCGGCAGCTTTCGGCAAACCCATGGTGAGAATGGTGATGCGAGTGTCGGGAAATTTGTCTTTGATGCGCAACGCTTGTTCAAGCGCGTTGAGATCCTCAGGGTTGAAAATCGCTGGAAGTGCAGCGCGGTTCACTGTGCCTTGAGGAGTCATTGCGTCTTTTCCCACGTTGCGTGTGTCGGGCACTTGCTTTGCAAGTACAACAATGTTGAAACTCATAGGAGTAAGAGCGATTTAGAGATAAGAAAATACGTTTTCATTGAGGGG
>CAJPLH010000183.1 GCA_905371275.1 Prevotellaceae bacterium | reverse complement strand
TCGCTCTTTCGCAAAAAAGAGGTGCTGCAAAAACAAGTTTTGCAACACCTCCTTATTTCGTTTGAATAGAAATATCAGCGCAAATGAGGAGCTACGAATGAGCAGTAAATCACCGCAGCAGGGATGGCAAGAAGTGCAGAATCAAAGCGATCTAGAATGCCGCCATGGCCTGGCAATACATTTCCACTGTCTTTGATGCCTAACTGACGCTTGAAAAGACTCTCCACCAAGTCGCCCCAAGTGCCAAACACGCACACCACAAGACCTAAACCAAGCCATTGTGGAAGATTGAGCAATTCTGGACGAAAATGCCACAACACGGCAGCGACAATCAGCGTGAGCACTCCTCCCCCGATGCTTCCTACCCAAGATTTTCCAGGGGAAATGCGAGGAAACAATTTAGCAGGGAAATAGCGACTAAGGGCTGAACCAAAGAGATAGGCTCCGCTGTCGCTACTCCACAAGAAGATGAACACGGAGAGGGGTAAAAACCAGTCGAACACCACCAGTCCATTCTTTACATCTAGATGATAAGCCAACAAAGAAATCATCGAGAGCGGTAGGGCAACATAGAGCTGAGCAGCAAAGGCGTAAGCCCAGTTCTTCAAAGGGTTTTCGGATTTGCGATAGAGTTCGCTAATGAGCAAATAAAGCAATGTACCGACAAAGGGGAGGAACAAAGCATAATTTGCTTGCATCGAACAGCAGCGTCCCACCGTGAGCACCAACACCACTGCAGCCATTGAAGCAATGAACGGATTGACAGCGGCACCAGCATGGCGGTTTACATTGGCAGAAAACTCCCATACTCCCAATCCTGCAATCAGTGCAAAGAAGAGGGCAAAGGACATTTCACTCCAGACCACGCAACCGACCAGCGCGGCTACGAAAAACACACCCGTGATGGTGCGAGTCACTAATGTTTTCATTATTGTTCTTGATGGGTTTCTTGAGATTCAACCGTTGCTGCGACATCTGCATTACCTTGAACTGAAGACGCGGGCTCGTTGCTAGCATCTTCCGACACTTGAGCAGCAGGAGCAGCGTTGTTCTGTTCAGTGGCTTCCGCCTCCTCTGCACCAGTAGCTGTGAGTTGAGCAAGTTGAGCAGCTTTTTCTGGACTTTCTTCGAGAATCACATCAGCACGACTCTTCCACGGACGCGGACCGAAGATATTTTCCACATCGGCGGCAAAAATCACTTCATGTTCGCAGAGCAAGTCGGCCAGTGCATTATGCTGAGTGGCGTGTTCGCGGAGTATTTGTTTCGCGCGCTCATACTGTTCATTGATGAGTTGTTGCACTTCGTGGTCTATGCGACGCGCAGTTTCTTCAGAATAGGGTTTCGTGAACTGTTCTTGATTAGAATAGTAAGAGAGATTAGGCAATCCCTCACCCATACCCAAATAGGCAATCATACCATAAGCGCGCTGGGTGGTGCGCTCGAGGTCATTGAGTGCACCACTAGAGATGCGTCCCAAGAAAACTTCTTCGGCAGCGCGTCCAGCTAGTGTGGCGCAGATTTCGTCAAGCATCTGTTCTTTGGTGGTGATGCTGCGTTCTTCGGGCAAATACCAAGCAGCACCCAAGGATTGTCCTCGGGGCACAATCGTCACTTTGACAAGCGGATTGGCGTGCTCGATGAGCCACGACACAGAAGCGTGTCCAGCTTCGTGGATGGCAATGGCACGTTGTTCCTCGCGCGTCAAAACTTTTGTACGCTTTTCCAAACCTCCAATGATGCGATCCACGGCATCTAAGAAATCTTGCATCGTCACTGCCTCACGGTCGTGGCGTGCAGCGATGAGCGCAGCTTCGTTGCAAACATTGGCAATGTCGGCGCCCGAGAATCCAGGAGTTTGACGTGCCAACAATTCGACATCTAAGCCCGACTGGAGTTTCAAAGGAGCAAGATGCACTTGGAAAATGGCTACGCGCTCTGTCAAATCGGGGAGATCGACATGGACTTGTCTGTCGAAACGTCCAGCACGCAAGAGAGCTTGGTCGAGGACATCGACACGGTTAGTAGCCGCCAAGACAATGACAGCTGAGTTGGTGCCAAAACCGTCCATCTCGGTGAGCAATTGGTTGAGCGTATTCTCGCGCTCGTCGCTTCCTCCATAATTTCCTTTGGAGCGTGCACGTCCTACGGCATCAATTTCATCGATAAAGACAATAGAAGGTGCTTTTTCTTTGGCCTTTTTGAACAAATCTCGCACACGACTAGGTCCTACACCAACAAACATTTCGACAAAGTCAGAACCGCTCATAGCGAAGAATGGCACATCGGCTTCACCAGCCACAGCCTTTGCCAAGAGGGTTTTACCAGTTCCCGGAGGGCCTACGAGGAGCGCGCCTTTGGGGATTTTACCTCCGAGTTCGGTGTATTTTTGGGGATTCTTCAAGAAGTCTACGATTTCCTGCACCTCTTGTTTTGCACCTTCCTGTCCGGCAACGTCTTTGAAGAGCACTCTGTCGTTGTCTTCTTTGTTGAACTCCTTCGCTTTGCTCTTTCCCACAGAGAACACGCCACCGCCGGAACCTTTAAAGAAAAAGGATGAAGCGAAGAACCAAAAGCCAAAGAGTAAGACGAAAGGCAGTATGCTCGTGAGCAACCTATAGAGTAAGCCGTTATGTTCCTCTTCGTAGGTCACTTTGCCTTTGAAGTTGATAGAGGTCAAAAAGTCATCGAGTTTGTCTAATGAGGGCACAGGACTTTGCACAGTGGGAGAAGCTCCAACTTGTTGCACACCTTGCGCAAACACTTCGCGCGTTTTTTCGGGAACAATTTTGATGATCACCTCTTCAGATGTTTTGTTCACCTTAATATCTTTGGTGTACCCCTTAGAGATGTAGTTTTTCAGTTCTGAATAGCTCACTTCTTTCGTGGCATCACTGGGGGAGTCGGAAGACATCCACAGCCCGATTCCTAAGCAAGCAATGATGATGAAATAAATCCAAGTGAGATTATACCGCGGCATCTTTGATTTTTGCGGTTTGTTGGAAGATAGTCTTGACATAAAAGGAGGATTAGCAGTAGGAGTGTTCTAAACGATGAATCAATGTGCAGTCGTTACCCACAGAAATTAGTCTAAGTCAGCAATTTCCGTGAGCGCTGCATCACTCCACAAATGCTCGAGATCATAAAACTCACGCACTTCGGGAAGAAATACGTGTACCATAACATTACCAAAATCTAATGCCACCCATTGCGCACCAGCACGACCAGCCACACCTCCGGGACGCTCTCCGAGTTTTGTGCGCGCTAAGTTTTCGATATTGTCGACAATGCTCTCCATCTGTGCAGGAGAATTGGCGGTGCAAATCACAAAAGCGTCTGTAGAGGCTGTGAGAATGGGGGTTAAATCGGCCACTACGATGTTGCGGCCTTTTTTATCTTGAATAGCTTCGATGATAACGTCAATCAAATCTTTTGTCATAAGTATGTTTTGTTATTGTTGAGGTGGCACATTTCTTTTCACGAGCAGCAAACACCACTCGTTGAGTTTCAACAAAGCAAAAAGTGTGCTAAACTCTTGCCTTGTGCCACAATTTGTTCGAATTTTAGTATATATTTAGAGAGAAATGCGAACCATTCACGCATCAAGTTACATTCTACTCACGCGTCAGTTGCATTCTACTCATGCATCAGCTGCGACTGATTTGCAAACCTTGCGTGGAGAGGGTCATATCTACAAAGCGAGCGGAGGGTGCGGAGGGTTGCTCCGAGAGTATTTGTTTGATGCGAATCGCTGCATCGGGATCTTTCGCCACCATATATAAGTAGCCTCCTCCTCCTGCACCAGGCAATTTGTAGCCACTGCACAAGTCTGCCACGCGATGACATAGTTCTGTCACCATCGTTGGAGAAGTGCCTGCATCTAAACGCTTGTTTTGCGCCCACGTCTTGCCGACCAATGCACCATATTCTGCTAAATTGCCGCGCTGAATCACTTCATACATATCCATAGCGTGCTGCTTCATCTCGTTGAGTATGAGCAAATGCTCACTACTATTGAGAAACATACCGCGCACAATCTCGGTTAGTATGTGCTTTGCTGTGCGTGTCAATCCGGTGTAATAGAGCAAATGACAAGCTCGATGTTCGGGTGCGGTGAAAAGGGTGTCGGGCAACCATCGCACCACGGGTGTTTGGTCGAATCCGGCTTGCGTTTGCAGGAGCTTCACCCCGTGAAGCACTCCTCCAAACTGATCTTGCCAACCTCCACCAGTGGTGAGCAGTTGTTCCAAGATTAAGGTGCGATTGCACACTGTTGTCTTGTCCCAACCCAACTGACAGAAGTCGCTGAGCGCACCCAG
>CAJPLH010000182.1 GCA_905371275.1 Prevotellaceae bacterium | reverse complement strand
TGCCAACACCAAGTAATGGCGTAGATGTTGATGAACTTCGATTTCAAAAGAAACTCCGCAATAGAGCTAATCGCAAACGTAGAATTTAATCACATCAAATTTATATCAGTATGAATAACGAAATAGCACCTGTTCTCGATATGCTCGAAGAACTCAAACAAGAATGCAAAGCCATCAGTAAGGCACAGGCAGAACTGCGCACTACTATTGCTGAACAGCTATCTAATCCAAAGGGAGATAGCATTAAAACACAAGAAACTGTGCAAATCCATCTCTCAAAAGAGACCCAAGCCAAAATCAAAGAGCATCAACTTTTTGTTTTGGAGGCACTATCAGAGTCGAATAAGAAGCTCGACCCAAAGTTTGAAGCGTTGGAACAGCTTATCAGCAAACAACAAAAACCTGTAGAATATAAGAACTACTCGCTATTTGCAAGCGTACAATTAGCCGAGCGTATGCTGCTCTTATTAGTTTGTGGGCTGGTCATGGTGAGTTGTTGGTTCTTCGGTATGGGAGCCAACAAGCTACAAACAGCCTCTGATTACGATTTGCGCTATCGTTATCTGCGTATGCAGGGCAAAGCTACCGCTTCTGATTTCACACATCTTGACAGCATCTTTAGCACACATCGCAATTCCAAAGCCATTCAGCAGATGCAACAAAAGGTTGTCGATTACGAGCAAGCCCTACAACGACAAGCCGAGTTGTTTTTGCAACAGGAGCGAATCCAACAGGAACAAGGGGAATTGAGGAAGCGTTTGAAGAAGTAGTTAATGTAAATCACTTTTTATATTGTCTACCAAGTTCTTTGGTAAGAATTTCTAATTCTGGATATATAAACGATTTGCTAATTCCCAGCATTCTTAATTCATCTAGGATTTCCTTTTTCCTTCCAGGTTTAATGATGAACCTTGTGGAGCGAGTTAGATTCCAATCATCAGGGATTTGAACTTCTCCTTTCTTTGATAACATAAGACTATCATTTTCACAAGATATTCCGAGACCAAAAAGAACAAATGCTCCCATTTGATTTCTTATGCGCTGATTATCCTGCTTTACGTTTACGATATATACTCGTGCAAGATCATGTGGATTTATGATTGGGAGGAAATGGCTCTTTTCAAGTGAAATTTGATGCAAAAGTAATTGTATTTCCCCCATATTATTGAACCACTCAATATAGTTTTTGGAATTATTTATTGAGTCTTTTATAAGGGATGAGTGCAGTTTTGTAAGCATCCCTTTTTCATATGGTTGCAACTTTATTTTTTTTATCTCACTCTCAATGTCTTCTTTAGCTTTAAGCACTTCGCCGTCATAGAATGAAGGTTCTGCTAACTTATTTGATTTGGCAAAGTCTACTAAGGATCTTAAAAGAACATTCAGTCGTTCTTGATTACCTCCTTCTTCTAATATCTTGAGGCAAGAACTACAATAATACTTTCCTATATGATGTATAAATTTTCCCCGTGAATTATCTTTAAGTTGCAATGCGTTGTAAATATTCCCATCAGACCAATTGTCAGAGTAAAGGCATATGTCTATTTCTTTTTCTTTACATTTTGCGAGATTTGCTAGTATGGAAATCGTATCGCTATCGTAATCTTTCATAGCCACTGTAGGAGTCTTCAAAACTATGACTTCCCCATCTTTACCTTTACCCTCATCATAAGCTTGGAGTTCTTCACACGCAAAATACAATGCAACCAAAGGATTTGTTGTCAAATCTAATAACCTTGTTGGTAAGCCATAATGCTGCATTTTAACTAAATAATCTAATGCAGAGGTACAAGTTGAAAACTCTGATGTATGTTTTGCTACAATTGTACGATACATTAAATGCTCATTTTCTATGAATCCTTTATTTCGTAATAAACTTGGTTTCAATTCCCATTGACTATTAGCATGCCCACGGAAAAAAGCAGTTTGAGTGTTAGGATTATATTTAGAATTCTTTAATAGTTTATTTATCTCTGTAATATATTCTACCACAGAACTTATCTGTACCTCTTTTATTTCCATTTTTAATATCAAAAAACAACCGCTAACTTATAATTCCATTATCTTAGATAATTCTTCCTCTACTTCCTCTACCGTAGGCAGAGCCGATTTCAAATTCTCAGGAATAGCCTTTGAGAGTTGGTAATCGCTGACACCGATTGGCTGGTCGTAGCCAGAGAGAGCATATTGAGCCACCACCTTATCGCCACCATTGCAGAGGAGCAAGCCAATGGTCTTGTTGTCGTGTTTGCCACGGAGAGTATCGTCCACTACATTGATGTAGAAGTTCAGTTGTCCCATATATTCGGGCTTGAATGGTGTCGCTTTAAGTTCGATAACTACGTATGCGTGTAGTTGGATATTATAGAGGATAAGGTCGGTATAAAAATCAGAATCGCCTACTTCAAAATGCTTCTGCTGCGCAACGAACGCAAAACCGCTGCCCATTTCCAAAAGATACTTGGTAATGTGTGAAACCAATTGCCGTTCAATGTCTCGTTCTGCCATTTTATCTGATTGTCCCATCATATCAAAGATGTAAGGGTCTTTCATCAGATAGTTCGCAAGGTCGCTTTGTGGTCTGGGTAATCGTACTGAGAAGTTACTCACTTTCTTTGCGGTAATCTGCCGAGCAAAAAGGTTTGTTTCAATCTGCATTTGCAAAACATTACTGCTCCATCCATTGGCAACTGCCTGTGTAATATACCAAAAGCGTTCACCTAAAGGCAACTTACTGTTAAGCAGAATTACATGGCTTGCCCAGTTGGTGCGAACAATGACAGATTGCTTGAAAATATCCTCTATCTTACTAATGTCGCTGTGATAGATAGCCGACAGCATTTCAGAAATCTCTCCTAATTGCGCAACAGGCTGTTGCGTAATTATATTTCCTTGAATATCTGTGGCTTGTATTTGCGCAAGAGGCTCTTGCGTAAATTGATTTAGTTTGCTCGTTAGTTGTAATATATTATCAACTGAAGGACTATTAAACCATTCTTCAACCTTACCCATTTCTGTTAGAACCTCCATAGAATAAGCCTTTGCGAACTGGCACATATAGATAAGGTTGCGGGTAGAATACCCTTTCTTGTCGGGATATTGTGAGCGTATAGCCTTGGATAGATTGTCGATAACTTTGCTTCCCCAGCCTTCTTTCTTTTGGAGGTAGAGAATAAAAAGCCCCACCTTCCAATAATGGAAGAGCATATTAGCATTAGCCGAAGTAATCATGCGCACTTGTGTATACTCAAGATCAGTACCAATGGCTCGTACAACGAGAGATAACTCTTGCTTATCGGCTTTCTGTATTTTATCTTTGCTCATATTGTCTTGGAGTTATAATTGATTGAATTTACTCATAGCATTCGCCTTGATGTCGTCTGCTATGTCAATGTAGGGCTTCATAGCCTTGTAGTCACTATGCCCCGTCCATTTCATTACCACCTGCGGAGGAATGCCCAAAGCGAGGGCGTTACAGATGAATGTTCTACGACCAGCGTGCGTGCCAAGTAGGGCATACTTTGGCGTAACCTCATCTATGCGCTCATTACCCCTATAATAAGTTTGGCGCACAGGTTCGTCAATCCCTGCCATTTCTGCTAATTCCTTGAGATAGTCATTCATTTTCTGATTGGTAATCATAGGCAAGACCTTATCATTTTCAAACGCCACATCCTTGTATTTGTCAAGAATCGCTTTACTGTGATTGTTCAGCTCGATAATCAGGCTATCAGAAGTCTTGACCGTTGTAACCTCAATATGGTCGTCTTTAATATCACTTCTGCGGAGGTTGAATACATCTGAATAACGCAAGCCAGTAAAGCATTGGAAGAGAAATACATCACGCACACGTTCGAGAGCCTGCTTGTTGGAAGGGATTTTGAACTCTCGGAGACGATTGAGTTCGTCCCAAGTGAGAAAGATGATTTTCTTTTGGGTACTCTTGAGTTTAGGCTTATAACTATCGTAGGCGTTGTTTTGATGTACGCCTTTCTTGAAAGCCCAGCGCAAAAACCATTTCAAGAAACTCAGTTGCTTGCCAATGGTTGTATTGCGCATCTCCTTTACATCACGCAGATAACCTACATAGTCATTCAAGCCTCGCTCATTAAAGAATTCAAAGGTAAGTCCTTCACGAAAGTTGGTCAAATGATTTTTCACGGCTGCAAATTTCTCAAACGTGGAGTCCGTCCAATTGTTCTGACGTCCACAATCCTCGACAAAATCATCAAACACCTGAAAGAAATCACAAGGCAACGCTTCATTCTTTGGCTTAGGTCCTTCGCTCACAGGTTTGTGCAAAGCATTGAAAGCCTCCTTTATCTGTTCGGGCGTTGGCATTACGTCCTCTACCTCAAAC
>CAJPLH010000181.1 GCA_905371275.1 Prevotellaceae bacterium | reverse complement strand
GGCGATAGGAGAAATCAGCATAGATGTTGTCGCGCAGCGCATAGTATTGTTCCGGTGTCATGCGTGTGCCGAGGCGTTCTTTGACGTAGTCGTAGTCCACATCTCGCCACACGATGGGTGTTTCGCTCAAGCCGATGATGTTCATAAAACTCTTATCTTCGTCGCCCCAAGGTTTAGGAATGCAGAAGGTGATGTCCATATCGGGTTGTTGCGCCATGCCAGCGGTGATGCCGTAGGACGCAGTGCCAAGTCCGCCGAGGATGTGGGGAGGAAATTCCCAACCAAACATTAGTACTTTCATGTCGATGCTTGTAGTTAGAGAGAGGAAAACAAGGTTTTATGCTTCAGCGCGATGCTTTTCGAGGAGTCGGATGGCGCGCAGGATGCCGCTGACGTTCATGGCAAAGGAGATGGCGCCACGACCCGAGAAGGGAGGATTGCCATCGAAGAGTTCGGGAATCGTGCCCACACAGTGGTAGAAGAGTTCTTCTTCAAAGCCGATGAGTTGTCGCTCAATGTAGTTCACGCCACTCATTTTGTAGACGCGCAAATAAGCCTCGAGATAGAATCCTGTGAGCCACGGCCACGCGGTGCCTTGGTGGTAGGCATAGTCGCGGTGTTGCTGATGCCCCACATAGTAGGGAGAGTAGCCCCCACTCTTGGGCGAGAGCGAACGGATGCCTTTAGGCGTTTTGAGTTCGCGGGTGCAAATGTCGAGCACGCCTTTGCGTTCTTTGAGGGTGAGGGGAGAGAAATCGAGCGAAATGGCCAAGAGTTGATTGGGACGCACCGACCAGTCACTGGCTTGTCCGTCCACATAGTCGAAGAGATAGCCGTGTTCGTTGAGGAAAGTGCTGCGGAAGTTCGTTTCAAAGAGTTTGCACTCCTCCTCAATGCTCTCTGCCACCACGTGGTGCATAGGGTTGTCGCTGTCCACCAGCATTTGTTGGTAGAACTTCTTGGCATTATAATATAAGGCGTTGAACTCCACGATGTAGCCCGAGCGAGGGATGATGGGGTGGCCGTAAGCCTGCGAGTTCATCCACGTCACCGCCTTGTCGCGTCCGTTGCTGTAGAGGAGACCATTGTTGTGGGCAAAGAGGTTGGGGTGTTTGCCTTCGAAGATGAACGACATCATTTGGTGGATGAGGTCGCCATAGCGAGAGAAGCATTGCTGACGTCCCACGAACTTGGCATATTGCTGCAAGCACCACATCGCCCAGAGCAGGGTGTCGGGTTGTTCCACCTCGTAGAGTTGCACAGAAACGTCGCGTCCAGCCATAAAGTCGTAGAGAGCTTTGGCGGCCGTGTCCATATATTTTTCAAATTGTTCCGTTTCTCCGATGGCCAGTGTGAGACCAGGCATAGCGATGAAGGTGTCGCGTGCACGTGCTTTGAACCAAGGGTAGCCTGCCACGAGATATTCCTCTCCGCCGAGTTGTTGGCGGAATTGGTGAGCAGCATTCACCAGACAGTGGTAGAAAGAGTCGCGGGAGTCGTGATTGACAATCTCGCCTTCGATGAGCGGTTGCAAAGATTTCGGGTCGCGAGCCGCGAGAGAAGCGGTGAAAACGATGCTTTCTCCCTTTTCGATGGGCATTTCAAAATAGCCCGGCACGAGGAGGTCTTCCGTTTCGCCGTAACCGCGTTCGCGCTCTTTGGGATAGTCGAATCCGCGGTACCAGTCGGGGCGGTGCACATAGTTGGCCTTTGGCGTGTCCACCTGCATAAAGAGGTCGGGATAGCCCTCATAGAGTTTCACGCTGATGCCCTGTTCCACTGGTTCTGCGTGCGTATTGGCGCGACCGTTTTCGTGCGTCCATTGTCGCACAGAGCGGAAAGCCAAATAAGGGTGCAGTCGGAGCGTGGTGGGCGAGTGCGCTTCGAGGAGAGTGTAGCGGATGAAGAGACGGTCGCGTTCGGTGCGGAAGATGATTTCCTTTTTGAGGAGCACCCCGCCGATGCGATAAATCCACGTGGGGACTTTGTCCCATTCAAAACTGAGGATATATTTGTGTCCCTTAGGACTGTAGTTTTCGCCTGTAAATTTGTGTAGACCAAGGTTGAACTCAGCTCCGTGTTGCACAACGGTTTCGTCGAGCGAAGAGAGCAATACGTGATTTTCATCGTCGATGTCCTTGACCGGCACGACAAAAAGGCCGTGATATTTGCGGATGTTGCAGCCCACGAGGGTGGAAGAGCAGTAGGCACCAGATTTGTTGGTGAGCAGAAACTCTTTCATCAGTGAGTCTTGCAGGTTGGTCATCTGCGTTTTGTCGAACTTCAGGAATGACATAGGCTGTATATTATGGTATTGTGTTGCGATAGACAAGGGTTGTAGGAAAAAACGCCAACAGCGCAGGAATTGCGAGAGCTTTGTGTGTGACTGTGGTGTATTTTCACCCCAAAGGTAAGTAAAATCCTATGGTTTGCGAAATTATTCTATTGTTTTTTTTCGATGTTGGTGCGAAAAATCAAAGAAAAAGGAAAAAAAGCCCCTTTTTAGCTCCATTTTTGGGGTGAAATACACAGTTTTTTGTGGTTTGTGCCCGAACTTTGAAAGGTGTGTTTTGCAAAAGCGGTAGAAAAGAACGGTGTTTTCGTGTTCTGTTGCGACATTTGTTCGTGTCTTTTCGCAGCGGTGCGATAGAGGAAGAAATAGACGAAGAAAAACAACCCGTCGATGTAATAAAAACGACCCGTCGATGTAATAAAAACGACCTGTCGTTTTTAGTAAAACAAGCCGTCGTTTTTTTGAACTCCATATTGTCCTCATTTTCAGCGTATAAGATTTGAGCGCGAAAAGAGGAAAATACTTTGTCGTTTCGGGATTTCTGAGAGTTTTGATGACTTCTTAATCAGAATAGAACCGTGTTTAAAGTAGAGTTGTCTTGCTCATGTTACTAATGTTTTTTTGCAATTTGCAAAGTGACAAAATAGGCTGAAACCCTGCAAGAGGGATTCAGCCTTATTTTTATCACCAGAAGAATTTCTACCGAACAGCAATAGTAAGAAAAGGTTGGTGTTATTCTTCCACGGAAGTCCACCACGGTTCAAAGGTTTGTGGAGTGTTGTTGAGATGCACCACTTCGCCTATGCGTGGAGTGAGTAAAGGTAAATCTCTGTGCTGAGCTGCGGAAGAGAGTAGGCGCAGCGGTTCGTCCCAATCGTGGCGAGCTAGTGCAAACTTGCTGTTGTGCACCGAAAGTACGTGGCGTGGCTTCAAGTCGTCAATGGCTTGCACCACTTGTTCGGGCATCATATGGATAAAAGCCCAATCTTCATTGTATTGTCCATTTTCGATGAGTGCCCAATCAATATTGCCAAAACGTTGGTGCACCTTTTTGAAACGGTCGTCATAACCGCCATCTCCCGAAAGATAGATTTTGTGAGAAGGGCTTTCGAGGAGGAAAGATGCCCAAAGCGTGTTGCCAGGATGAAGGAAACGTCCTGAGAAGTGTTGGGTGGAAAGGCAGTGGAGCTGAATGTTGTGGTCGAGAAGGACAGATTCGTCCCAATCCAATTCCGTGATGGCATCCGAAGGATATCCCCATCGCTCGAGATGTTCTCCTACACCAAGGGGACACACCACGCGAGTGACACGTTGGCGAAGTTGTTTAATGGTGCGAAAGTCTAAGTGGTCGTAGTGGTCGTGAGTGATGATGAGCACATCGATGGGCGGCACTTCCTCAATGGTGAAGCCGTTGCTCCCTTTGAAGGGAGAGAACATCCACGGAAAAGGCGATGCTGTGGTAAAGACAGGGTCGACGAGGAAGGTAAGTCCGTCTGTTTTGAGAAAGACAGAGGAGTGTCCGAGCCAAACTAGCACGTCGTTATTGGCTTGCGCCAAAGTGGAGAGCGAGGTGTGGACAAAAGGCAGTGGTGCACTTGGTTTCAATCGACGAGGACGTTCGAAAATAAACTCTTTTATCCGTTGCACTAAGGACTTAGAACTGGTGAGTGTCGGTGCATTGCGCAGGTTGTGGAATCGTCCGTTGAGATAATGAGGAGACTGTTTGATTCGCTCTAAGCGTTTACCGCGCGGTGCTCGACCGAATGCTGGAAGTTGTAGGACAATAAGGAGGGCGATGCCCACTGTGAGAAGGAGTGCAAAGAAGATAGTCATAAAAATGTTCATTCTAGTAGTCGTTCGTGTGATAAACTCCAATCGGTCTGAAACCAATTGGGAATAAAGGATGAATCTGTTTTCTCTGCAATTTTTGTGCCACTACCTAGGCTTGAAACCAGATTCAATTTTCCTCTATGATACACAAAAGGAGGTGTTGCAAAAATGAGTATTGCAATACCTCCTTATTATCCCCAATCGGTCATTAGACCGTTATGGTGCAATTCGTTATAAAAAAGATAACTTCCTGCCATCTTTCATTTTCTTGTTGGCATCTTGTTTCTCGTTCGTTCTCGACGTAGCCCG
>CAJPLH010000180.1 GCA_905371275.1 Prevotellaceae bacterium | reverse complement strand
ACAAGAAAATGAAAGATGACAGGAAGTTATCTTCTCCATAACGATTTGCACTATAACGGTCTAATGACCAATTTGGGTTTAAGGCGTGCCCGAAATTATCTCACTTCAAATGGCAGTAAAGTCCACTAAGAATAAACAAAAAGCCAAATCTAAAAGCTCTTCCGCGAAGAATAAGCAGCAAGTGCTCAAAACGGAACTCAAAGAAATGTCTGGCATTGATTCCCGCAGCGATTATATCCGCTTTATAGTGGGAATGTTATTGATTATTGTCAGCCTTTTTCTTTTGCTCGCCATAATCTCTAATATCTTCACAGGAGGTATGGATCAAGCTGGTGTGATGGCAGGCGATTTGCCTCATCCCAAAAACTATGCTGGACGACTTGGAGCTTATGCCGCGCACTACATTATGGAGCAACTCTTTGGAGTGTTCAGTATATTGCTTCCAATTTTGACTCTAGCACTTGCACTCAAAATCTTTATGCGCAAGGCTTGCCCCATTCGTATGTGGCTTTTCTATTTGCATTCTGTTATCATTATGATAGTGGGAAGCCTAGATGCCAATTTCATTCAAGACAACTTTTTGCCGTCTTCGATTAAAGACGCTATGTCTTTCGAACTTGGAGGAATGCACGGCAAGGTGGTACTTGGGTTCTTGACTGATAATATCGGAACAATTGCTTCGGGAGCCATTTTAGTTCTTCTCACCATTTCCTATATAGGCTATTGGTTCACTCAGGTCTTCATTGCTATTTTCAAAGGAATCCACAAAATAGGCAATTGGATACTACCTCAGCCTAGAGAAGACGAAGAAGACGATGCAACAGACTTTGAAACTGATGATGAAGAAGGTGCAGAAGAATTTGTAAATGAAGGAGAAGATTCTGTTCTTTCAGACGATTCTTTTGTAGACAATGAAGATAAAGGAGTTAGCATTGACTTACCTCCCTTAGAAAGCGAAGGTGTTGATGGTGTTGCCACTGGTGACGAAGGTTTAAGCACGGTTATAGACCTTGGCACAGATGTTGCAACGACAACAAATGACGAAATCTCTTCTGAGACGATTGCAGCTCCCTCAACGACAGCTGAGATGTCAGAATCAGCAAACGACGTCACAACACCCAATGCTAGTGAGGGACCAGAAATAGAATTGTCTGTCAATGAAACGCTTGAAGAAGAAACAAGCCATGCACTAACTGCTGCAGAAGTGCAAAATTTACCTCCCATTGACCCACGTGCTGAGTTGAGCCGATACAAATTCCCTCCACTTTCCATCTTAGAGAAGCACGATGCAGGGAATGTGGACATAGATATGGATGAGCAACACGCCAACAAGAACCGTATTATTCAGGTGCTTGGCACGTTTGGCGTAAAAATCAATCAGATATCTGCCACTGTAGGTCCGACAGTAACGCTATACGAAATCACGCCTGCACCAGGAGTTCGTATTTCCAAGATTAAGAATCTAGAAGAAGATATTGCGCTTTCGCTTGCGGCCATTGGTATTCGCATCATTGCTCCAATGCCTGGAAAGGGAACGATTGGCATTGAAGTGCCTAATAAAAAAGCGCAAATCGTTTCGATGGAGAGTATTCTCAAAAGTAAGAAATTCCAAGAGAGCGACTACGCACTTCCCATTGCACTCGGCAAGACCATCACCAACGAAATTTTCATGGTTGATTTGGCAAAGATGCCTCACCTCTTGGTGGCAGGTGCAACAGGTCAAGGTAAATCCGTTGGTTTGAATGCCATCATTTCTTCTCTACTCTACAAGAAGCATCCAGCGGAACTGAAGTTGGTGATGATTGACCCCAAAAAGGTGGAGTTCTCTATGTACAACCCCATCGTCAAACACTTCCTAGCACAAGTTCCTGATAGCGAAGAACCGGTCATCACTGATGTAAAGAAGGTAGTGCAGACGCTGATGAGTCTGACAAAGGAAATGGACGACCGCTACGAATTGCTTAAGGCAGCACGTTGCAAAAACCTCAAGGAATACAATGAGAAATTCCTTTCTCGCCGTTTAAATCCTAACAATGGTCACCACTTCTTGCCCTATATCGTCGTTATCATTGACGAGTTCGGTGATCTGATTATGACAGCGGGTAAAGACATTGAACTTCCCATTGCTCGTATTGCTCAGTTGGCGCGTGCCGTCGGTATTCATATGGTGATTGCCACCCAAAGTCCTCGTGCCACGATTATCACGGGTAAGATTAAAGCAAACTTCCCAGCTCGTATGGCCTTCCGCGTCTCTGGACGCATTGAAAGCCAAACCATTTTGGATCGTACGGGTGCAAACAACTTGATAGGACGCGGAGATATGCTGTTCCTTGCAGGAAGCGACATCACCCGTTTGCAATGTGCCTTTATTGACACACCCGAAATTGAAGCGCTAACCGACTTTATTTCGCAGCAACAAGGATATCCTTATCCCTATGAACTTCCACTTGTGGAAGAAACAGCAGATGGTGGCGGTGACACTTATGGCGGTGGGGGTGAAGGTAGCACCTTTGAACAAGTTGCACGCTTTGTGGTCAGCACTCAGCAGGGCTCAACCTCGAAAATTCAGCGAACTTTCAGCATCGGCTTCAACCGTGCAGGACGTCTCATGGACCAACTCGAAGAAGCAGGAATAGTTGGTCCAGTGAATGGCTCAAAGCCTAGAGAAGTCTATGTTCAATCTGAAATAGAACTACAACAAATCCTTGACCAACTCAAAGCTGCTGGGAAACGTTTCGATTAACCTCCAATCGATCATTAGACCGTAAAAGGGTTACTGGCAATGAAAAAGATTACTTCTTGTCATCTCTCATTTTCTTGCCAGGATCTAATGACCGATTTGGGTTAAAACCGAATGTTCCTTGCAGTCATCATAAACATTTAAGATATTCTTCAAACAATGAAGCTACGTTCTTTTCTTCTTCTTTGCGCTTTCACAGCAATGGGTGCTGTGGCGCAAACAGCAAAGTCTGTTTTAGACCAAACAGCCAGTGTTCTAAGTCGCGGATGTGTGGTTGCAAACTTTACGGCACGCGGTGCGATGGGCAATAGCAATGGTAACATCACAGTGCAAGGCAAGAAATTTGTGCTAACTTCCCCCCAAGCACGCATTTGGTTTGATGGTAAGACAGAATGGTCGCTTGCACAAGGTTCGGGAGAGGTAAATGTCACGAACCCTAGTGCTTCGGAGATTGCAGGCATCAACCCGATCAACTTTATCAACCTTTACAAACAAGGTTACAATAGCACACTCTCTGACAAAGGGGCTACTTATGAAGTACACCTCACAAGCAGCAACAAACACAATGCCATCAAAGAAGCTTATATCACCATCAACAAAAGCAATCATCACCCACAAAGCGTTCGTTTACGCACAAATACCTCAAATTGGAGTACAATCAATATCGCTGCACTCCAAAGCGTAGGCAAAAAGAACGATGCTTTTTTTAGATTCAATGCTAAAGACTTCCCCAAAGTGGAAGTGGTAGATATGAGATAAACAAAGTAAACAACTCAATATCCTATAAACTAGACTTCTGCTCCCCCACTTTTAGAAATAAGATGGTAGGTATTTGGTATCAGTACCAGAGCGAAGTCGCATTATTTTCTATTTTCTCAAAACTCAAACATTATGGAACAACTCCAAACTCTTATTCTAGGTAGTGGCCCTGCTGGTTACACTGCAGCCATTTATGCTGGACGTTCAGGACTTAGCCCTGTTATTTATGAAGGTTTGCAACCTGGTGGACAACTCACCCAAACCACTGAAGTAGACAACTTTCCTGGTTATCCAGAAGGCGTAGATGGTAACCAATTGATGGCTGACTTGCGCAACCAAGCTTTGCGCTTTGGTACTGAAATCCGTAATAAGCACTGTGTTAAAGCTGATTTGTCTCAGCGTCCTTTCACACTCACTTTTGATGATAATAGCCAAGTTCAAACACAAACTCTGATTATTGCCACTGGTGCAAGCGCAAAATACCTAGGGCTTCCCGATGAAGAAAAATACAGAGGAATCGGCGTTTCTGCTTGTGCCACTTGCGATGGTTTCTTCTACCGTAAGAAAGTGGTTGCCGTTGTTGGTGGTGGTGACACAGCTTGCGAAGAAGCAACCTACCTCGCTGGTCTAGCTTCCAAGGTTTATCTCATTGTTCGCAAACCTTTCCTTCGCGCTTCTAAAGCAATGCAAGACCGCGTCTTTGCCAATGAGAAGATTGAAGTTCTTTTCGAAACAAACACACTTGGCCTTTACGGAGAAGATGGTGTGGAAGGTGCTCATCTTGTACATCGCAAGGGCGAAGCTGACGAACGCACTTACGATCTCCCCATCGATGGTTTCTTCTTGGCCATCGGTCACAACCCCAACACGGAACTTTTCAAGGGTCAATTGGAAACTGACGAAGTTGGTTACCTCAAGACGGAAGGTCAAACTCCACGCACTAACATTGAGGGCGTCTTTGCCGCTGGTGACGT
>CAJPLH010000179.1 GCA_905371275.1 Prevotellaceae bacterium | reverse complement strand
ACCCCAGAATAGTTCTTCTAATGACGGTCAACAGCCTTATAATGGTCAACAACCCAATGACGGCCAACAGTCTAATAATGGGCAACAACCTTATAATGGTCAACAACCCTATGGTGGTCAACAACCCTATAATGGCCAGCAGCCTTATGGTGGTCAACAACCTTATAATGGTCAACAACCCTATGGTGGTCAACAACCCTATAATGGCCAGCAGCCTTATGGTGGTCAACAGCCCTATTATGGTCAACAACCTTATGGGGGACAACAGCCCTATTATGGTCAACAGCCTTATAATGGCCAGCAACCCTATGGTGTTCAGCAACCCTATGGTGTGCCTCAACCAAACTATGGGCAAGAACAAAAAGAAAGTAGTATCGGGCTTATTGCATTGATTTGTACGATTGCTAGTATCATTTTATGCTGGGTACCTATTTTAAATTTCCTACTAGGCTTGGTAGGTTTGATATTGTCAATTGTTGGTGTTACTAAGACCCCACGTAAATTGGCTACAATCGCTTTGTGGATCAACATCATAGGATTTATATTGCTGCTTATTCTCATGGCGTTTGCTGGTTTTGCTTTCTTGTTGTAGTCTCAACAAGTCATCAACGAGTAAACTTATTGACAATATATCAAATGGCAGAATGTAGTTGCCGGTATCGTACCTTTGTTCTGCTATATAATAGAGAGTGTTGTGAGAAAAACTTGCAACACTCTTTTTGTTGTTTGGGCATACCCATAGAGTTGGGACTGAAAACTAATAAAGGAAACAAATCTCTCCTCATCTCCCCCCAAAAAAACAAAAGAGACCGCATCAAAACAATTTCGTTCTGATGCGGTCTTCAAACGCATTTAAATTAGAGTGGGGCGGACTAGAATTGGTAGCTAGCTCCTGCCATTAGCACAAAGCCGGGTTGCTCCACATTCGCCAAATCGAAGAAACGATGGTTGGTGAGATTTTGTAGGTCGCAGAAGAAAGAATAATTCTTCGCGTCCCAGTGGAGTTTGAGGTCCAAACGACCGTGCAAACCATAAGGCTGCAATTGACCCGTCTCTTTGAGTTTCGCAGGATTCGTGCGATCCACCACAACATAATTGCCGTTGCGCTCTTGCAAACGGAACACCCACGAAGCGTTCAAACGAGAGTAAACGCGGTGGTCGAGCGTGGCCACAAACTTGTGACGCAGATATTCCAAAGCATAGTTCGATTTGAAATAAGCCACAGCGTCTTTGCGCTGCTGCGTGAGGTAGGCATAGTCGAGACGCAGGCGGCGAATGGGCTGATTTTCACCCAGCACCTGTGCACCGTCCACCATCATACTGGCCGAAACACCGTAGGTGTCGAGTTGGAAATTAGTGGCGTGGAATTTGTCGTCTTGCGCATTAAATCTCACCCAGTCTATCACATTCAGACCGTGGTTGTAGAGCGCAAACACATTCATCGTCACCCCCTCGGCAGGACTAAACGTGGTGCCCAGACGGAAAGAACTGTTTTCCTCGGGGCGCAAATCAGCGTAGCTTTCCTGCGCGGGACTCCGATAGTATAAATCGGTGAAAGTGGGCAGGCGCAACGATTTGTTCCACGAAGCATAGAGTTTCCAGTTGGCAGAGGGACGAAAAGCCACATCTACCCCAGGATAGAAGCGGAATTTTTGGCCAAAAGCACTGTTGCGTTGTGCCAAGAAACCGAGCGAAACAGACCAGTTTTGGAGCAAAATGTCGTGTTCGGCAAAGAAACTCACGTTGGTGCGATCCGCTGCTTTTGTGTATTCCGCAAGACTTCCCTTAGCGGTGCGCCAAATGCCCTTCTCGTCCTTCTTGTCGGCCGATTGTCCAGCGATGGGAAAGCGTTGCTCGGGTTTGAGATCTAGTCCCAAATTGCCCGAATAGAGTTGTTCGTGGCGCACTTCAGCCCCAAAGGCCGTGCGACCGAGTGCCCAAGGCAACCACGCGTTCAGACCAGCGGTGAGCACATCTCCGCGGTTGAAGTTTTCGTAGATGGGCTTGTTGCGGAAAAATTGGAAATGGTCGTAGTTGCGCAACCACGAAATTTGTGGAGCAAGGTGCAAGAGCGTTTTCGTTTCCCCTTTGAGCGAAGCAAACACGCGCTTCGTACTTTCCCATTGGTCAGTAGACTTTGTGGAATAAAAGGTGTTTGCGCCAAAGTCCGTTTGCGTAAATCCCGCTTGCGCGTCAATACGGTAGTGCGGCGCATCAAGGCGTCCTTGCCAGAAGGCCTTTCCCCCTTTGAAATCCCCATTGCGCACTGCGCCATCCGAGCGTTGATAGCTCGCACTCAGACTCGAGGAGAGGTTGTTGCCATTGGCATATTGTTGTCGCAGCAATCCGCGCAATTCCGCCTGCGCAGTGCCGTACGACCCTCCAGCGGCACGAGCATAGAGCGTGGGGCCAGCTTGGCGTGTCACAATGTTGATGGCACCAGAGAAAGCCTGTGTGCCCAACACGCGAGAAGCTGCGCCTTCGAGCACTTCGATGCGCTCAATGTCGGCAAGGTTGAGGGGAAAATCGGCCGCGTTGTGGCCCGTCTGTGGGTTGTTGATGGCGATGCCGTTGACCAGAATCGTGATTTGGTCAAAGGTTCCGCCATTGATGCTGATGTCGGTTTGCACACCGAAGGCACCGCGCTGACGCACATCGACTCCAGCACAGAGTTTGAGCGCGTCGTTAATACTTGTGACACCCGCCGCCGCGAGTTCTGCGCGGCTAAGGGTCATCACCTTTCGTGCTGCTTGGTCGGCAGCAAGGGGAGTGCGAGAAGCCGTGGTGACCACTTCGCCTAAACGCTGGTCGTCGTCGAGCGTAGCCACCTGCTCTTTGTCGCGCACTTGCGCCACACGCTGCGTGGGGTTAGCCGCTGCCAAAGAAGGAGCTGCTGTGCCCAACGTGGCCACCGCAAGAACGCCAATCTTCACTTCGCAACCGAGAGCCGCAAACAAGGAATAACCCTTGCGGCTAAAGCTGCGGAACGTGAAACGCGCTCCCTTGGGAGATGATTTTTGGTACATAAAGTTGAATAATAGTTGGTTTAACCGCTGCAAAGGTACAAAAAACCAGAGAACTATGCCTGATGAGCAAAGGAAAATATGTATTTTTGCAATTCAAACCAAATCGGTATGCTGGACATACCCACACTGAATGGGCCTATTCCTTTTTTATTTACTCCTTTCTCTCTCCCTCTCTTCCCTTTGTTCGGTGCTAGAAGCCGTGCTTTTGGCATCCACCACCTCTTTTGCCACCATCAAAGAGCAAGAAGGCTACAAAATAGCCTCTGTGCTCAAACGCTATAAGGCCGACATCGATCGTCCCATTGCCGCTATTCTTTCGCTCAACACCATTGCCCACACTGTGGGTGCGGCTGGCGTGGGAGCGCAGGCAGCAGAACTGTGGCAGGCCTATGGCGGTGCGCCAGGCAGTGAAGGCGACGCAGTGGGCATTGCTTCGGCTGTGATGACGCTATTGATTTTAGTGGTGTCCGAAATCATTCCTAAGGTCGTCGGCGCCACCTATTGGCGCAGTCTTGCACTGTGGGCCACGAGTGTCATCAGAGTGCTCATTGTCATCACCTATCCCTTGGTGTTGCTCTCCGAATTCATCACCCTGCTCATCAATCGCGGCAAGGTGCAAACCTCGGTGAGCCGTGAAGAGGTGCAAGCTATGATGGATGTGGGCGTGGAAGAAGGCGTGTTCAAAGCCAAGGAGAGCAAGGCGATGCGCAGTTTCTTGAAGTTGGGCGAAATCCACGCTGACGAAATTATGACCCCCGCTCCTGTGGTGGCCACGGTGAACGAGTCGATGACGCTGGGCGAGTTTTTCCGCAGCGATGACGAGCATCTCGACCTCCACAGCCGTCTGCCCGTTTATGATGCTGAAGAGGAATACATTAAAGGCTATGTGTTGCGCTCCGAACTCTTGGAGGGACTCTCAGAAGACCATTTCGCGCAAAAAATCAGTACGCTGGTGCGTCCCATCCTCACGTTTAAGGACGATGAATTGGTGTCGAACATTTGGGAAAAGATGCTCGAACAAAAGGAACACATTGCCGTGATCACAGACGAATATGGCACCTTGCGCGGCATTGTGACGATGGAAGACTTGATTGAAACGATGCTCGGTGTGGAGATTGTTGACGAATATGACGAAGCCGTGGATATGCAAGATATGGCGCGCGAGAAATGGCAACAACAACAACTCCAAAATCCCGAACCGGCATAAGCGTTCTTTGCCCTAAACTACGATTTCTTCGGAATTGTACTACATCTTCTCCCGAACTGTCGAGCGATTCACCGCATCTCCGCGCAGTTGCCTTTGTCACTCGCTTTTGAACGTACATCAAGCCTAGTGGCCAACATACATATACATAGAGAACTTCACACGCAAGCATCCTCAACTAGGGATAGTGCTCACCGTGTGAAGTTCTTTTTCTTTGGAGTCAAAAAGAACGTTATTCTCTGG
>CAJPLH010000178.1 GCA_905371275.1 Prevotellaceae bacterium | reverse complement strand
TAACTCTCTACCACCACAAAGGCCGTGACGCACTCTTCTGCATCACGGCCTTTGCCATCTTCCATGGGTTAAACCTCAATCGGTCATAAACAGATTTCATTTTTTGTTAGCCCCTATGCTTATTGCCAACTGATGTGTCCATTCTGAATGACCCATCCTCTGTACTGCTTGCTCACTCTGCGGCCACTCAAATCCACTGGAGCAGACACTTGTTGTGCAGCACGCACAGCCGACAAAGCAGCAACACGACCATACACCGACTTCAGCGTGTGACTCTTCGTCATGTTGAGCACAGTCTCATCAGCACCAAGAGGTTCGTCGTCGAGTTGCCAAGATTTGAAACTAAACTTCTCTACGTTTGTTTTCGGTAGCGTGACGTCAGTGCCAGCTCTCACCAACAACTCTTGGTCTGCTGCAATGGTGCTGTCTTTGTCATCTACAAACAATTGCGACAGTCTGTAATAAGGCCGCACGGCATAGCGTCTAGGCACAAAACTATAGCTGCGTTTCGTTTCCGCGTCCGTGATTTTCCACGCTTCACCGGTCACTTTGCTGGTTTTCAAGTCAAAAAGCGTTGCTTCATCACTCACAGTTAAAGTGCCGTCATCAGCCAACTTGAGATACTTCTCAGTAGTTTGATTCTGGATTTTCCATCCCTGATAATCTTTTTCAAAAATCCACGTTTCCTCAGGACTATGCGTTGCCTTTGCCAGTGGCACCAACGACAAAGCCCCACTACCGCTCTTCACCGACCAAAGATGCGCCACACCATCGCGTTGTTCCGTGAGCACAAAACTCATCTTATCGGCAATTTCTAGACGTTGCTCCGTGAGCGAATCAAAGCCCGTGAAAGCATCTGTTTGATATTCCACGATGAGTTCGCTCTCCGTCAAACAAGCATTAGAGCCCTTCTGATCATAAGTTTTACTCACATAAAAAGGTATCTTCGGAGGAACCAAGAAAAAGCACGACTCCTGGGGTTGAACGATGGAATCGGTGAGCAGATAAGTGCCATATTCGTCATAGCATCTCATCACTATTTTTTTCGTGTGTTGAGCAAAGGCGCCCTGACTCACCACACCCAGCACCAACAAAAGGAGCAAACGGAAAAAGATTCTTTGTTTCATATTGTGTTGATTGTGTGCGTAAAATTACAACATTCAAGAGAGAATGTACCTATCGCCAACGATAAATTATGCAAATTGGAGCAGATTTCTCCATTTTCTTGAGAAATTTTCTCCAACCATTTAGCCCAAATCGGTCATTGTTTGCGAAGGGTCAATTCTATGTTTTCTATTTCCTCACGGAAAGTAGCGTCTGTGGCAAACTGTCGCTCTATCTTTTTGCAACTGTGCAAAATTGTGGAGTGATCTCTTCCCCCCAATTCACGACCGATTTGCGACAAAGACACCTCGGTAAACTTTTGTCCCAAATAGCACACAATGTGTCGCACAGACGCGATGTTGCCCTTGCGCGATTTGGAACAAACATCCTTGGCTTTCACCCCGTAGTTTTCGCACA
This sequence comes from Prevotellaceae bacterium, assembly GCA_905371275.1. Taxonomy (GTDB): domain Bacteria; phylum Bacteroidota; class Bacteroidia; order Bacteroidales; family Bacteroidaceae; genus Alloprevotella. Next base: position 2,964 of record CAJPLH010000178.1, on the reverse strand, counting down.
CCATTTCCAAAATCTCACAAAAACTGAGTTCTTTGCGCGCTTGATTCACAATGCGGGGCACCACACGCTGCGCCATCTCAATGGTGATTTGTGTGTCGCTCGTCTTCATCGATTCTGCCATGATGGAATTGACCATCCCATAGAGTTCACGCGCATTTTCCGACACCACTTCTGCCAAATAGTCCACCACTTCCATCGGAAAACCCTCCACTTTGTCGCGGCGCAGTTTGCACAATATGATGTCTTTGCGCAACGTCCGGTCGGGTTGCTCTAATGGCAAGGTGATACCCCAACGCAAACGCGAAAGAATACGGTCTTCCAGTCCTTTTAATTCTGCTGGCGAACGGTCGCAGGTGAACAACATCTTGCGCCCATTGGCATGCAGGTGATTGAAAATATGGAAAAAGGCCTTCAACGTCTTCTCACCGCTGATTTCTTGGAAATCGTCGATGATGAGCATATCAATGCTTTGGTAGAAGTGGATAAAACTGTTGATGGCGGTAGAATTTCTATTGTTGCGGTCGGCCATTGCCGCGTCAGCATACTGCACTTGGAAATTGCGTGCCGACACAAAGAGCACCCTTCGCTCTGGAAATTGCGCGCGCACAGCATTGCCCACAGCATTCACCAAGTGGGTTTTGCCCACGCCCGATGGTCCATAAAGAAAGAAGGGATTGAAAGTTTGCGCGTCGGGATTTTCCGCCATGGCGCGCGCCATATTCACGGCTGCACGATTACTAATGCCCTCACAATAACTGTCAAAGGTGTAAGCTTCAATGAGATGCGACTCAAAATGGGTGGGTTTTGCCACAGGAGTCAATTGCGCTATGGGTTGCGAAATCGATGGATTCGAGGGCTTCCCAGAGAACACCGACACCTGTCCTGAGTTGGCATTGTTCGTCACCATATCTCTATACACCCACTTCACATGAGGGATTTGTCCCCACACCGTGGCCATGGCTTCTTGCAGTTGCTTGCCCATCGCCTTCAGCATCGTTTCGCGAAAAGCCGAAGTGGGCACTTCAAAAACGGCTATATTTTGCCCCTCTTCACTATAGTTCATCGGTTCCACAAACATCGCGTAGGTATTTGCAGGAACTGTAGTCTTCAAGATTTGCAAAATAGAGGACCATCTTTGTAACATAAAGCGAGAAATGTGAGAGATTCAGTGGACGTTCAACATCATTCGTCTTTCGCAGTACGATTCCCTGCTCAGACAATGGCGCAAAGTTACAAAAAAAACGCCACATTTTCCCTATCCTCATCCCCTTTAACCCAAATCAGTCATTAGATGCTGAACAGATTTCTTTTTTTGTTGAGCAAATGGTTGGTTGTAAGTTCGAAGGCGTAGCGGGCTACGTCGAGAACAAACGAGAAACAAGATGCCAACAAGAAAATGAAAAATGGCAGGAAGTAAGGTTTTCCGTTACCAATAGCATTTTTACGGTCTAATGACCGGTTTGGGTTTAATTCTCCTCCACCACAAGGCGATACCCTTGCCCATGCACATTGCGCAAAAATAGCTTCACATCAGAAGCCAGCTTTATGCGCAAACGAGAAACAAAAACATGCAAGGAGCGAGCATTATAAGGCGTATCGCTACCCCATAAATCGAGCAACAAATCACGTCGCTCCACAATTTCGTTGGGATGTGCAAAAAGTCGACGCAAAATTTCTGCTTCACGTTGCGTCAAGGGCTTCTCACTCCCATCAGCAGCTTGTAGCAATCCGCGAGAAGAATAGAGTGTAGTACTCCCACAGCGCAACGCTTTTCTTGCATTTTCCGCATTTTCTTTTTGTACCTCATTCATTTTTTCTCCCACCTCTTGCGCATTCGCGGTTACTGCTCCCTTCTCATTCTGCCTTTCCTGTTGTGGAGGAAATTGTCTCAGTAAAGTTTGGATACGTGCCACCAGTTCGCGCATCGAAAAAGGTTTTCGCAAATAGTCATTTGCCCCGAGTTGCAATCCATGTACCACATCGTCTGTGTCGGTGCGCGCAGTGAGCACAATGATAGGCAATAGCTCATCCGATTGGCGCAATTTTTCTATCAGTGTAAACCCATCCATCGCAGGCATCATCACATCTGTCACCAACAAATCAGGACGTTCTTCTGCATAAGCCTCCAGTGCCGAAACACCATCAGACGCTATAGTCACTGCAAAATCGAGAGTGAGCAACGTATCACGAAGGATACCAGCTAGATCACTATCATCTTCAACAATGAGCAGGTGAGATTTCTTCATAATTAGAGAATATTTTAACCAAAATCGGTCATCAGACATAATTTAACGGCAACACCACACGAAAACAACTTCTCTGCCCCAATTCACTCTGCACACTGATACGACCACCGAGTTGCCGCACTAGACAGTTCACATGATAAAGCCCAAGCCCATATCCACGCACTGTGTGCAAATCTCCCTGCTCCACTCGATAAAACCTTCGGAATACTTTGCGCAAATCGCGCGCTGCAATGCCCACTCCTTGATCTGCCACCTCAATGATGCACACACGTGCAGCCTCATCTCTCCAAGCTCGAATATCCACCACGGCTTCTTCTTTGGAGTATTTGATAGCATTGTCTATCAAGTTGTTGAGCAAATCGCGTAGCATCATTCGATCGGTCGAAAAGGTCAAGTCATTCGGTTGCACCTCTAGAAAGATACTCACAGGCTTCTCGTGTCCCAATTCGTGTTCATCTTGCAGTTGCAGCAGCAGTTCTTCCACTTCCAGTTCTTCATAGCGTGGAGCACGCCACTGCGGTTGAGGACGCAGCGCATCAAGCAGTGAAGTGACCAATCGTTGCAGTTGTCCGATTTGTCTCTGTGAGGTGCGCAGCAGTTGTTGTCTTCGCCCCACATCAGCATCGGCACCAAAATCCAACAAAGCTTCGTGGGCAGCCTGCGCCACAGCAATCGGAGTCTTGAGTTCGTGTGAGAGATTACGCACAAACTGCGTGGT
>CAJPLH010000177.1 GCA_905371275.1 Prevotellaceae bacterium | reverse complement strand
TCCTACTCTCTCTCCTTGCTCTTCTCACCTTCTCAGCGGCGTATGCCGATGAAGGGATGTGGCTCCTCAAACTTATGAAAGAGCAACACCTAGAGGATTCACTCAAAAAGGCTGGATTGCAAATTAGTCCTAGCGAACTCTACAACGAAACTCAACCCTCCTTGCGAGATGTCATCGGACGTTTCGGAAATGGTTGCACAGGTGAGGTGGTGTCCTCCAAAGGATTGGTGTTCACCAACAATCACTGCGGATTCTCCTATGTGCACGCTATGTCGAGTATCAAACACAACTATCTGCAAGAGGGTTTCTTCGCGCAGAAAATGTCGGAAGAACTCCCTGTGCCCGACCTCACGTTCACCTTCGTAGTGAGCATCGTAGATGTGACTGCGCAAGTCGAAACTGAGGCAAAGAAGGCGAAAGTTGATGAATACTACCGTCAAAGCAATCTTTTCCTCCGTCCGCTTGCTGACAAAATGCTCAAAAAGAACAAAGCCTTTGCCAAGAAGCGCGGTGTAACGCTACGCATCGTGCCTTATTTCGGAGGAAATCGTTACTATGCCTTCTACGAACAACGCTATGACGATGTGCGCCTTGTGGTGAATCCTCCACAACAAGTGGCACAATTTGGTTTTAATCAAGACAACTGGGTGTGGCCTCGTCACAATGCCGACTTTGCCGTGTTCCGCATCTACGCGGATGCCAAAGGACAACCGGCAGCATATTCTAAAAACAACCAACCTCTCGAGTGCAAGAAATGGTTGCCCGTGAGTTTGAAGGGCATTGGTGAGAACGACTATACGATGATCATGGGTTTCCCTGGCAGAACGAGCCGCTATCTCACCGCTTCGCAAGTGCGCCTTCGCACAGAAAGCATCAACGAACCCATCAATCTTGCAGGAGATGCCGAACTCCGTTTTATGAAAGCCTTGATGGATAGCGACAAAGATATGGCGCTCAAGTATGCCAATGACTATATGGGCTTGGGCAATATGGTGAAAAACTTTGGAGGAATGAATGCTAGCGTGCGTTCCACTGGTTTGCTCAACATCAAAGCCGAAGAAGAAAAGCGTTTCCGCGCCTTTGCAGCACAGAGTGGTAAGCCAGAATATGTGCACATCATCGACAGAATGGACTCCCTCGTGGCAGCGGTGAAAGACACCCTCCACGACTACAATTTGCTGCGTTTCACCTTTGGTGCGCAAGATTTCAAAAACGACCGCAATGCCGTGGCTACGGTGGACAAAGCCTACGACTTGGGCAAGATGAAACTCCTGTCGGGATATTGGACGAAGTATCATAAACTTGCGCTGCAACCTGAGTTTGTGCAAAAAGATATGGCTGCTTATTTTGATGCCCTCTATCAAAATAGCCTCTTTGCCGATAGTGCAAAACTGAAAACGGCTTCTGCTGAAGCCCTTGGCAACGATGTTCTCGCCACCCACTGGGCTACCTACCGCAAAGCCCTCTCAGCCTATCAACCTGCTGTGGAGCGTTATGAAAAGAAAGTGGCAGAATTAAATCGCATCTATGTGCGTGGTCTTTGCGAGATGTACGACTGGACGAAGAGTCCCGATGCCAATTCTACGCTCCGTATGACCTATGGTCACATCAAGGGCTATGCTCCTCGCGATGCTGTTCGCTTCGACTGGAAAACTACCCTCCGCGGTATGTTTGAAAAAGAAAATCCTGCTGACCCTGACTATGTGGTGGATGAGAAACTCCGTCAACACTATCTCACCAAAAACTATGGTCAGTATGCCAACGCCGAGGGAGAATTGCCCACTTGCTTCTTGAGCAACAACGACATCACAGGAGGTAATTCGGGTAGTGCCGTACTCAATGCGCGCGGAGAACTCATTGGTCTTGCCTTCGACGGAAATATCGAAAGTTTGTCGTCCGATCTCCGCTTCAATCCAGCCTTGCAACGCTGCATCAATGCCGACATTCGCTACATCCTCTTCGTCATCGATACCTATGGCGGTTCCAAATATCTCATTGATGAAATGGAGATAAGAAAATGATTCCACAAGCCTTTCAACAACAGATGTGCGCCCTCCTCGGAGACAACGAGGCGGGCGCGCTCTGCACAGCATTATCTAGCGGAAATCTGCCCACCAGCATCCGCACCAATCCTTTCAAACCCCTCAAAGATGGGGAAAACCTTTTTAGACAAACGAACAATGCGGTGTCGCCCTCCGACAATGCTGATTCTCCCACCTTGCGCCCTGTGGCGTGGTGTCCTTCTGGAAGCTATTTGTCGGAACGTCCCTCCTTTGCGCACGACCCATTGTGGCACGCTGGTGCCTACTACGTGCAAGAAGCCGCCTCTATGTTCATTGCACAAGCCTATAAAGTCATTGAATCTACGTTCTCAACGGACGATATGATTGGTGCTCCGTTGAGGATGCTCGATCTTTGTGCAGCTCCTGGGGGCAAAAGCACCCTTTGGCGCAGTTTGCTTCCGGATGAGGCTTTGCTCGTAGCCAACGAACCCATTCGTCAGCGCGCGCAGATTTTGGCGGAAAATCTCACCAAATGGGGACATCCTCACACCTTTGTCACACAAGCCTTCCCTGATGTCTTCACGAGTTTAGTGGACACCTTCGACATCATCGCTACCGATGTTCCGTGCTCGGGCGAAGGAATGTTTCGCAAAGACGAACAAGCCCGTGAAGAATGGTCGCCAGCAGCCGTTATTTCTTGCGCAGACCGTCAACGCGACATTCTCACCTCTGTGTGGCCTGCGCTGAAAGAGGGTGGTTTTTGTGTCTATTCCACTTGCACTTTTAACCGCGAAGAAAATGAAGACCTCGTGGCTTGGGCTTGTGACACCCTCGGAGCAGAATTAGTGGAAATTCCTACTGATCCAGCTTGGAATATCGCAGGCGACACCACAGGGCGCAATCTCCCCGTCTATCATTTCTTCCCACATCGCACCGAGGGTGAAGGGCTTTTTCTTGCTCTTCTTCGCAAGAAAAAAGGCGAGATGTTTAATGATCGGAGAAAATTGCAGATACTCCTAGATGCTCGCGAAGGCAATGGCAGAAAACGTGGGGCAAAGTCCTCCGCTAAGCCCAATGCCACCCTACTTTCGTGGTTGGAAAATGCCGAAGATTTCACCTTTCAATGTTCAGTAGACGGAGTGTGGACTGCGATTCCCACACGCTTTGCTACCACTCGCCACGTATTGGCGAACGTTGCCCCTCTACTCTTGGGAGGTATCGAGATTGCCGAAGAAAAGGGCAAAAAACTCATCCCTCAACACGCACTCGCTATGTCCATTGCTGCCTCATCTTCTGCCTTTCCACGTGTGGAGATAGCACGCGACTCGGCACTCGCTTATCTGCATCGCGAAGCTATCACCCTCCCAGCCGAAGCACCGCGCGGATATGTACTCCTCACCTATCGCGGACTCTCCCTTGGGTTTGCCAACAATCTCGGAAATCGCGCCAACAATCTCTATCCCAATGAGTGGAGATTGAGAAATCTCTAACAAAGGACAATCTAAACACAAAACGTGGCGCAACGCCAAACCACAATCAGTATGCACTATCTCGAATTTATATTTACCCTCTCTCCCAGTTCCGAAGCCGCCTATGATGTGTTGAGCGCAGTTTTGGCCGAAATCGGATTTGAAAGTTTCGTTCACACCGACGAACTCGACTTGCCGCGTGTTGCCATCGACAATAACTTCCCCGAGTCGGCAGTTTTTGCTGAAAAAGCTGACGAAGACACTTTCAAAGCCTACATCCAAACCAACCTTTTCGATGCAGAAACTCTCACGGCTGTATTGGCTGACTTTCCCCTCCCCGATGTGAAAATCACCTATCAACAAGCCGAAGCTGAACACAAGAATTGGAATGAGGAGTGGGAGAAAAACTATTTCCAACCGCTCGTCATTGGAGAAGACGCTGCGCATCCTCGTTGTGTCATTGCAGCCACCTTCCACAAAAATGTGCCACAAGGAGAATACAACATTCGCATCAATCCCCAAATGTCGTTCGGCACGGGGCACCACCAAACCACGGCGCAAATGATTGACCGCATTCTCACCGATGATTTCAAAGGAAAGTTTGTGCTTGATATGGGGTGCGGCACTGGCATCCTGGCCATTTTGGCGAGAATGCGTGGAGCTACTCGATGTGTGGCCATAGACTATGACGAATGGTGTGTCAATAATTCACGCGAAAACATCGCAATCAACAATGTTTCTGACGTCACGGTGATACACGGAGACGCCAGTGCGTTAGTACCGCTCGAAAGAACCTTCGATGTCATCATCGCCAACATCAACCGCAACATCCTGCTCCAAGACCTCGAACGCTATGTTCCCACGCTCCGTTTGGGAGGTGTCATCTATATGAGCGGATTCTACACCGAAGATGTGATGAGTTTGGTGCAACAAGGCACAAAACTCGGTCTTTCATTTTGCGACTACCAACAGCGCGACAACTGGGCTTGCATTAAAATGATGCGCTAATGGGCGCATC
>CAJPLH010000176.1 GCA_905371275.1 Prevotellaceae bacterium | reverse complement strand
GTCTAGCCTCTATTTTCTAATAATTCTTCTAGCGTTGCCATACATTGTGCCGTTTGTCGCAAATCGCGTGCCAAACGCAGGCGGAAGCGCCAAGTTCTCACCCAGATGAGGAGCCCCAGCGGGAAGAACAGTCCGACTATATAATTGAGCCATTGGCGCGAGAAAGGCGTGGTGTGCGCGTGAACATAGATAAACGGCACTCGGTTGAGCGTATCAAGCACGTGCATATCCGTGGAGTTGGCGGCATCTTCCACCAGTGTTTCCACCTGTTCCACCAGTTGCGCCACACGTTCATCGGGTTTGGTGCGGAAAAACAAACGGAAATAGTTGGGAGCAATCCACAGTTTTTGGGAGAGTCGATAGTTGTCTGCTTCTTGGCGAATCTCCGCTGCCATCAACAAATCACGCTCCACATCGGGCGGTGTGATGATGACCTCCTTGCGGAACAAATGTCGCTTCGTGCGGAATCCCAATAGTCTGCGAAGGAAAGCCAAGTAAGCATCGAGATTGAACACCACCGAGTCGCGGTTCGCCATAAAGGTGAGATAAGCTCCAGCAGGAGCGAGAATGAAAGTAGACATCCACATTCCCACCACCATGTTGATGCTACCATCGCGTGCCATCTTCATTCCCGAAGTGTTGATGATGTAGTAGAGAATGAAGATACCCACTGAGATAATCGTAGGCATACCCAATCCGCCTTTCCGAATGATGGCGCCGAGCGGTGCACCCACGAAGAAAAAGAGCAAGCAAGCCAGCGACAAAGTGATGCGCTGGTGCCATTCCACCTCGTGTTTACGAACATAGTATTCCTGGTCTTGCACCGCTTCGTTGCGCCACGACATCTCCGTGGAGAAATTCTGCAACACCGTTGCCGTGCGGTTGCGCGCGCGCTCCATTTTTTCTTTGGGAATCTTCGCCAGCAAACTGTCAAAACTCACGGGATGCCGTTTCCATTCTCGCAGGGTGGCCAAAGAGTCTTTGCGTGTAAAAGCCTTAGTGGTCGGCAAAGCACGTCCCGCCAAGTCGGCCGAAGAAGCCAAAGCCGCAGAGTCAATTTGCAGATTCATCGAATCAATGAAATGCTCCAGCGTAGCCCAGTTTTTGGCCTGCGGCATAAAAGCCAGTTCGTTAGCTCCTAGTTGGTTGAAATTAGAATCAAAGTCAATGAGCAACTGCTTATACATAAACGTCTCACGGTCGTAAGGCACGCTTTCGCTCTTGAACACGTTTATCTCGTCCGACTTGAGATTTTGGAATTGCTCTCCCGACCACAAGGTCAATTTCATGTGCATCTTGTCGGCCGTCATTTCGATTTTCGCCGAGTCGGCGAGCACAATTTGGGCACGGTCGAAGCCCTGATCCATCTTGTAGATGATGGTGTTGTAGAGCATCCCGGTCTGCGCATTTTTCTTCACCACATAGATATTGAAATCGCGCATATTGTAGAACACCCCTTCAGGGATTTCCACAGCAGGTTGCGCTATTTTGATGGACACCAGCAAGGCGCGCAACTCCTTTTGAGCATTCGTTGAAATTTCGTTTTGAAAATAAAAGACGAAGGCGGAGAGGGGAAGAATGAGCAAAAGGATGGGACGCATCACTCTCACCAACGGCACGCCCGCAGCCTTCATAGAGAGCAACTCAAGGTTTTCTCCCATATTACCAAACGTGATGAGCGAAGCCAAAAGCACGGCAAGTGGCAAGGAAGTGGGTACCAAAAACACAGCAACGTGCCAGAAAAATTGTCCAAGCACATCCATCGTCAGTCCCTTGCCCACAAGGTCATCGACATAACGCCACAAGAATTGCATCACGAACACAAAAAGGCAAATGAAAAATGCCCCCACAAAGAGTTGCAGGAACTTGCCGAGAATGAATGTGTCGAGCCGTTTTATTCTGAAAAATGCAAAGAATTGGCGCATAGTTTGAGTTGTCGCACGGGAGCACCAGCGTCTTACTGGCCTCATCTGCGTAGTTTATGGAGCAAAGTTAGCACTTTTTTCCGTAATTGTGGCGGTTTGCCCTCGAAATCGTGGAAGAAGACCTTGTTTCTTGGAAAAAGGAAGAAGCAAGAACCCACATCTGTCATTAGATTCTGAACCGATTTCAATTGTTTGTTGAACGAAAGTCCCTAAAAATGATGATTGCACACGCCAACAGAAAAGTGTAACTTTGCAGCCGCTCTAAACCTCAATCGTGGGTTAAGGGCAAAACATTCTCTCAACACAGATCTCACCATCCACATAGCATAACACTATTATTTATATGTCCACCACAGAAAATCGTACACAGAAGATAGCCTATTTGACTACCTTTTTTAGTTTATACTTCGTTCAGGCTGTGCCGACAAGTTTCTTCACCACGACACTGCAAATCGTCATGCGCGAACAAGCCCTGCCGCTTTCGCTCATCGGATTGTCTTACATCTTAAAACTGCCCTGGGTCTTGAGAGTCTTCTGGGCGCCTGCCATCGATCGCTATTGCCATACCATTCGCAACTACAAACGCGCCATCTTAGGAACTGAATTGGTGTATGCTGCGCTCATCCTCATCACAAGTCTATTTGATTTGCACAAATCTCTCCCCAATTATCTCCACATCATTGTCACACTCATTCTGTTGGCTTTGGTGGCCTCGGCCACTCAAGACATTGCCACAGACGCATTGGCCATTCGCACCTCTCAACCTCAACAGCGCGGAATGCTCAACAGCATTCAGTCGATGGGCGGTTTCGGAGGAAGTTTGCTCGGTAGCGGAGTGTTGCTCATGGTGCTGCACCACTTTGGGTGGAAATCGGTGAACATTTGTCTGAGCCTTTTTGTCCTCATCGCATTGGTGCCCTTGTTTCTCAACAAAAAACTGACTTTCCAAACCACCTCTTCTGTTCAACAACGCGCCACTTGGAAAGACTTCTGCAGCTTTTTCACCCAAAAGGGCATTTCGCGACAAATCATTTTCTTGACACTCTATTTTAATGGCATCCTCGGCACGATGTCGGTGATCAAATCATTTATGGTCGATTTGCACTATTCTATGAAAGAAATCGGTTTCTTATATGGCATCGTAGGCGTCGGTGCCGCTTTCATCATGTCTTATCCGGCTGGGATGTTGGTGCGTCGCTATGGCTATCAACGCATGCGCACAGTCTTTGCCGTCGTGATGGTTCTTTCCACCCTGAGCTTCGTCTTTCTATCCATGACTCACCCTTCCACCCTTCTCTTGAGCATCGCGATTATGGCACTCTTGGGAAGCTATGGCATGACGACTGTGGTGGTTTACACCTCGTCCATGCAACATGTGCGCGCAGGGCGTGAAGCCACGGACTTCACCGTTCAAATGGTCATCACCCGACTCATAGGCATCATCATTGCCGTTGTGGCAGGTTTCATCGCCAACAAACTGGGCTACACCAGTATGTTTGCCCTTCAAACAGCCTTGTCGCTGGCCGCTTTGGGCTACTCATTATATATGAATTCTACAAAGAACGGAAGATGAACGAAGCAATTTTCAAGAAATACAACGTCCCTGTGCCGCGCTACACGAGCTATCCTACCGCCAACCAGTTTGAGGTATTTAGCGCGGAACAATATCTCAAGGCGGTGGAAGCCTCCAACGATGCCACGGCCGACAACATCTCTTTCTACATCCACGTGCCGTTTTGCCAACACCTGTGCCACTATTGCGGTTGTAACTCTGTGGCGATGGCGAAATCGGAACGCATTGAAGCCTACTTTGCGGCACTGCACAAAGAGATTGACTTGTTGCTTCCCCATTTGCGCAAAGACCGAAAAATTAGTCAGATACATTATGGCGGAGGAAGTCCGTCGTCAATGCCTTTGACCCACATCCGCGCGCTCAACGAGCATCTACTTTCTGCTTTCGACACCATCGACCAACCGGAAATTGCCATTGAGTGTCACCCGGGATATCTCAAAATGGAGGATTGGCAATATCTCCTCGACAGTCGTTTCAATCGTTTCAGTCTGGGTATCCAAGATTTTGACGATGAAGTGCTGCACGCGGTCAATCGACATCCTTCGCTTTTGCCCGTGGCTGATATCATCGAGGTGCTGCGCAGCGGAGGAGCAAGGGTGAATTTCGACTTCATCTATGGGTTGCCGCGACAAACCGTGGAGAAGTTTGTGGCTACCATTGAGGCGGCCATCGCTTTGCGTCCCGATCGTTTGGTGACGTTTAGTTATGCGCACTTGCCGAGTCTCTTCAAACGACAAACGCTGTTGGAAAAGGCGGGGCTTCCTCCGCAGGACGAAAAACTAAAAATGTTTGAGTGTGCTGCACAACGATTGGAAGCTGCGGGCTATCGTCCCATTGGTATGGACCACTTTGTGTTGCCCGACGATGAACTGTTTCAAGCCTTGCAACACCACACGCTGCACCGCAATTTTCAAGGCTACTGCCCGCGCCGCATCACTGCGCAAGTTTATGCTTTTGGCGTGTCGGGCATCAGTCAGTTGGATGGGGCTTATGC
>CAJPLH010000175.1 GCA_905371275.1 Prevotellaceae bacterium | reverse complement strand
CAGAAGCCTTTTTGCAAGAAGGGATATAACGTTCTCTCCTAGCCACGCTTATCCTGGAAACACCAATAATTCCGCGCCCCCTAACGTCTAACGTCTAATCTCTAACGTCTACGTGCCACGCTTCTCGTGGCGAGCAAGAAGGGTCTGCGCCCTCTAACGTCTAATATGGTCACACTCATCTCACGACACTCCAAATACTCCCCCAATTCCGAAGCACGCGATGAAGCACTCTTCCGTTCTCTCGTCATGAACTTCGCCCTTCAAGGCATAAGTATCGCCACATTCGACGAAGCAGTGTTTGAACATCGCCCACCGCAGTTGGAAAAGTCTACACTCATCCTCTCCATGGCTCGCAGTGAGGCAGCTCTCCATACTCTTTCTGCTGCAGAAGAAGAATGCGGAGTGCCAGTCCTCAATAGCCCACGCGCGCTGCAAAAAGCACAACGCACCGACTTCCAACAGTGGTTTGCCGAGAGTGGACATGCCGCCAAGCATTGGCATATCAGCACACTTACACCAGACATCAAGGCTCATTTATCTTTTCCTCTTTGGTGGAAACGCAACAACCCTTCGACAACCTCTGCCAACGATGTGCAATTTGTGGAGCACCTCGCCCAACTTGAAGCGATTCTTTCCGAGCACGCAAACGAAGATGCCCTTGTAATGGAGCATATAGACGGACAACTCATCAAATTCTATGGAGTGGTGGGCACGAATTTCTTTTATGCTGAGCCACACACACCGAAGGGATTCTCTAAATTTGGGTATGAACAGCACAACCACCACAAGGATTTGGCTCTATCCTCCCCAATGTGGAAGCAAACGCTTCGTGCCATACACACCGCTGCCATACAAGTGGCACAGCAATCGGGCTTTTCCATCTATGGAGGTGACGCCATCCTTCGCGAAGATGGCACATTCGTCTTCATCGACTTCAACGATTTCCCCTCCTTCTCCGCTTGTTTGCCCGAAGCCTCGGAAGCTATTGTGCAACATTGTCTTTCTCTCCTTACTAAATAAAGGCTAGAAATTGTCTCTCAACGGCTTTCCTCTCTTATTTTTCAAGACTATCCTTCTGGCTTAGCCTACTTTTTCAAACCCCTCTCCTATAAAATCCTTATCTTCTCATGAGCGATCAACCTATTTCTCTCAAATCCACGCTCAAAAGTAGCGACACCGAAGAGAACATCGACGTTTATTTCACTCGTCCCATCGGACTTCTTTGGGCGCGCTTCTTTCGTGCACTCCACGTTCACCCCAATGTCGTCACTATTCTCAGCATCATACTGGGTGTCGGTGCTGCCTATTTTATGTATCAAGGCGAAGGCAACTTGCTTTTCACCCTTATTGGCATAGCCCTCTTGGCTTGGGCAAACTTTTATGACTCAGCGGACGGTCAATTGGCTCGAATGACAGGACAGAAAACCCTTTGGGGACGCATCCTCGATGGCTTTGCTGGCAATGTTTGGTTCATTTGCATCTATCTTGCTGTGGGACTTCGCCTCTACAATCAGCCCATTTTTCCTGGGTGGTCGGAGAGTCCCAACTGGCATTTGACCATCTTCGTACTCCTCCTCCTCATTGGCGCCCAAATCCACGGACCGCAAAGCCGACTAGCCGACTATTATCGCAACATTCATCTCTATTTCATTCGAGGTAAAGCCCAAAGCGAACTCGATAGTTCTCGACAACTGCACCAAGATTTCGCAGAAGTTTCCGCACGTCAGCAACCTGCGTGGAAAATATTCTTGTGGTTCTACATCAACTATACACAAGCACAAGAACAAGCCACGCCACAGTTCCAACAATTGAAACGCACGCTCGATGAACGCTATCCAGCGGAGCTTCCAGCATCTTTGGTAGAAACATTCCGCGCTGGTAGTCTTCCGTTGATGAAATGGGCAAATGCCCTCACTTTCAACTGGCGTGCCTTTGTGCTTTATGCGAGTTTGCTCCTTGCCGTATGGCATCCTTGGGCAGTCATCTTGTTTCCGATCGCCGACCTCACCGTGTTTTTGGTCATCTACATCCACATGCACCGCCAGCACGAAGCACTTTGTCAGCGACTTCGCCTGCAAATCGAATCAGAAACTACGGAAGAATAAGAGCTGAGCTTTCACTTTTTATTCTCCCTCTCTCACAACTTCTCTCTTTCCTCTGCAACTCCTTGCATGAAACCTCTCTATCGTAATCTATTCTTCGCCTTTGGACTGGTCGCCATCGGGCTTCTCATCTGGTGTTTTCCCGATGGATGGCAAATCATTAGACTGCATCTCGACCGCGTGATTTGTTATCTTCCTCTCGTTGTAGGAAGTTGGATTCCTGTCTACGCCCTCAACGCCTATGCCTTTCGGCTCTTGGTCAATACGGGGCACGCTGATCGTCACATTTCTCTCGCACGCGCTGGGCAACTCACCGTCTCGGGCTTCGCTTTTTCCTACACCACTCCCTTTGGTTCTGGTGGAGCTCCCTATCGCGTTCTCGAACTTTCGCACCTCGTAAGCACACAGCGCGCACTGGCTTCTGTGACGCTCTATTCGCTGCTTCACGTTTTTAGCCATTTCTTCTTGTGGACCACTGCCTTGATTGTTTTTGTGGTCTGCCACTTCTCTGCAATTACACCGTGGTTGGCTGGCTTGTTCGCCCTCTACCTCTTGTTGTTTATCGCTGCTATTCTCTTCTTTCAGCAATGCTATAAACGCGGAGTTGCCCTTCGTTTCTTTCAAATTCTCGGATTTCTCCCCCTCATTGGAGGCTGGGCAAAGCGATTTCGCGAAGCGCATCAAAACGATTTGCTCACTATCGACAGCCATATCCGCACCCTCTATGCTCATCCACACGTGTTTCTTCGCGCCCTCTTGGCAGAATATGTGGGACGTTTGTTCAATAGTTTTGAGTTCTACGGCATCCTCCTTGCCTTCGGACTCACCAATGCCACGCTTGCCGATGGACTCATCATCTTAGGGTTCTCCTCGCTTATGGGCAACCTCCTCTTTTTCCTTCCCATGCAGTTGGGAGCGCGCGAGGGAAGTTTGGCAGTTATTGTCGCCCTACTCTTCCCTACTGTCGGAGCTTCTATGGGCATCTACGCGGCTTTCTTCACCCGCATCCGCGAGATATTCTGGATTGTGATTGGAGTGGCTTTGGTGAAAATCAAACCTGCTCACCAAAATTCTGCAACTTCTCCCCAATAGTTTCCTACCTTTTCAGACATTCTTCTATGCCCACTCTCCTCTTTGACTATGGCGGAACACTTGATTCCGATGCGCGACATTGGAACTATGTTCTTCGCGATGGATTTGCGCAAGCTGCCCTCACTCATCCAGCTCTTTCCTCTCTCGACACCGACACGTGGCGTGCTGCCTATGTGTTTGGTGAACGCGCGTTGGCTCAGCACCCCATCATTCGTCCTGAAGATGACTTCGCCACTCTCCTATATAAAAAGGTGACGCTCGAAATGGAATATCTCTGCACCCAAGGAGGTTTTCACTTCTCTGCCGAAGAGCGCGAGAGCATCGTAGACATTGTGGCGACCTATTGCGACACTCAAGCACGCCACACCACACTTCGTGCGCGCAAAGTCCTTGATACGTTAGTGGCACGCGGATACAACTTCGTGTTGGTCACCAATTTCTATGGCAACATCCGTGCTGTGCTGCAAGCCTACGGACTGCTCGACCTCTTCCCTCGCATTGTGGAGAGTGCCACGGTTGGAGTGCGCAAACCCGATCCTGCGATATGGCAACTCGGCATCGACCTTGCCCAACGCGCACCACAAGATTGCATTGCCATCGGTGATGCTTTCGGCAAAGACATCGCACCTGCTCACGATTTAGGGTGCAAAACCATCTGGTTTCGTGGGGAAGAATGGACGCCAAAGTCCGTAGATGAATCTATCCCTACGCACATTATCGAAGACCTCTCGGAGCTTCTTACGCTCCTGCCGTAGCACTACGAGCAGCAGGCAGGATTTATATATTAATTTGGCTTTCGCCGTGAAAGAAAAAGGAAAATGGTGTACACCGCCATCGTGTGCCCCTATATGTATATGGGGAGATATTGACCCCAAGAGGGAAAAAATGGCGAAAAACTGACATTTTATTTTGTATTTATATCTAATTTGATAATTCGGTTTATCAAAATGATCAGATTGTAGCTTGTTATCCGCGCAGAATCTAAGAGAAGGAGACAAAAGAGCCGAACAAGAAAAAGGGAAGAATCGCATTGAGCATTTTCCTCGCGCGTACGTGTAGCGCGCGCATTCCAACAGCGATGTTGTTTTTTTGCTGTCACAAGTGTCACACCCAAGGAGGAAATCGGAGGAAAAGAAGGAAGAAATTTTGCAAAATGCAGAAGAACAAAACGCGATTTTTGTTGGCACATCAAGCGAATATAGAGGACTCGAATCGCTTTATTGTTAAAAAATATGCCATAACATAAGCAAGGAGTTGAAACAAAGATGTTTACATAGGGTGCTGTGACACTTGTGACAGCAAAAAA
>CAJPLH010000174.1 GCA_905371275.1 Prevotellaceae bacterium | reverse complement strand
TTTTGTGCAGATATTCATCATTTTTATTGGCAAATACAAAAGAAAGTGCTAAATTTCCCCATAAACAAACAGAATTTATCCAAGAGGCTCTATTTTACCTCGAAGTGTCAAACAAACACTAGAGAAAAAGATGAGATTATCCCAAATAATTCGTAATTTTGCACAATATAAATCACTTCCAGTAAGCAAAACGTATGTCTAAAAAGAAATTCAAAAGCGTTATCATCAAAGCATTTTTGGGCTTTATGATGCTATCTTGCCTGCAAAGTTGCTACAAAGAAGATGCACAGGAGCTCTATCAACGCCAATATGCAACTTCTGTGGCGCTTGCTGATTTGCAAGAACAAGCCAAGACTATAAATCAACAAATCACTGATTTACAGTTGATGGTCAACAACCTACGAGATAGAGAACCCATATCAAAACTCATCTACCTCATCAACGACAAAGACACCACAGGAGCATATCTCACTTTGGGAAAAACCACGATATTTGTGCCTTTCGGACATGATGGTAAGGACGGTAAAGACGGTAAAGATGGTAAAGACGGCAAGGATGGCAAGGATGGTAAGGATGGCGTTTCACCAGCGTTTGATGTGACCATTGGTGCTGATGGATTTTGGTATATCAATGGAAAAAACACGGGTAAGCCAGCACAAGGAATTCCTGGTGTAGACGGAAAAAACGCCTGCACCCCAACCTTCAGTGCAACCCAAGATAAGGACAACACCAACGACGCCAATTTTTATTGGACTGTGACCTGGTGCGATGGACGAACAGAGTTTTTGTTGGCCAGTGGCGAAAAGGTACGCGCCAAAGCTCAAGACGGTAAAGATGGTGAAAAAGGAGATAAAGGTGATAAGGGAAATAATGGTAAAGATGGAAAACCCGGTGTCATTAGTCCGATTTCTAGAGTCAACTATAATGCCACAGGTGACACGTTAATCTTCCACACCACTTACCCCAATATGCCCACTGTGTCGATTCCACTACACCCTGATTTGCTCTTCGACATTCAGCCTGAAAAGAGTGTAGACCAGAATGGAAAGGACGTGTCATCACAATACAACCCCCAAACAAGAGAACTCACCATCGAAATCGGACAACGGATTACTTTCCCGTTTGTCAAAGATCCTAGTCTAAAAGATGTTTCTGCTCTCTTTGATGCCCCCTATAGATACACCATCGACCAAAAAGCAAAAACCATCACCCTCATCGCTCCCACGATTTCTAGCAATGAGGATTTAAGACAACGAGTAGGTGCCAACTTTAGTAGCCGGAAACCCGTGTCAAACGAGACACATTCCAACTATCTCACCATTGTGATGCACCCAAACATTTATCTCAACTATTTTTACAATGAGAAAAAAATCATCCCCACTCAAACTCCCCTTTCTATCGCAAATACTTTCAGTCTAGCCGAAAAAGGCACTTTCGATCATCGCTCCATGGCCTTCCTACTAGATCGCACCACTGGAAAATTCAACTTATTCAGGAGCATCAGTGACTTACAGGTTAAACAGATTAAATCAAACACTGAATTGAAAGCCAAATTAAAAGCAGAAATATACGATACGATTACCAAAAAAGAGGATAGACAATACACAAAAATACTGTTCCAAGATTTCATATACAATAGAGATAACACGGGGTTGGTGCTTACCTCTAACGATGATAATGACTTTAACAGCTATGTTTTAATCAACAAAACAACTACAAGGGAAACTCCTAAAGCTTACTATCACCCACCCCTCTCTTATGACACCTACGTTTCACAGAGATACTTGGAGAGCAATGGAGGCTCTCAAGTCGTGACAATGCGTTTGCGCCGTGTGGCACAATATAATCTCTTGCGTATGGTCAACCCTCGCAAGTGGCTCGGCATCCCCGATGATGAAGAGTTTGATGCTAGCAAGGTAGTATTGGCAACTCCAACTACGGGAGGATGCGATGCAACGCTCCATTCCTTAGAACCATTAATTCACGTTACAGAGGCTAAAGGAGTGGCCGTGTACGATAAGAAACAAGATCTATTGACGGGTGGATTCGCTTCATTCCCACAAACACAGTCTATACGATATCGTTTGCTCATCACGTATACGCGACCGAATGGACAAGTGGTGCAACGCGTAGTACAACCAGGAAGCCAAGTATTCAACAATATCTCGATGAATTTAGCTGGAAATGGAGGTGAAATCATCTATAATGTGGGTTATGATGATGGAAGCAAACCTTCCATACCCGACCATATGTGGGTGCAGACTATTCGAGAAGACGGAAACGAAGATGGTTCAGTAGTTCAAATAGTATTCCCATTTCAGAATAAACCTATAGACTTCAAAGAAAATCTTGAAAAGGGTGGAGTACGCGAACTCGACCCCAACGACCCATTCTAAGCCACTTTATTGAGAATTAAGAGTCCCTGTTGCTGCCAATATCTAAGGCGACAACAGGGACTTTTTTGTTCTGTTCTCCCCCCTCTCCTGTTCTGTTCATCCAAAGCCATAAACCCCAATCGGTCATTAGAATGTAACCATAAAATCGGTTCTGAATTTAAAGAGTGATTTGAGATAAACGTTTTTATGATTTCTAACAAAAGCAGTTATCTAAAAGACAAAAACACAGCCAACGAAACTTTTTGTGCAGATATTCATCATTTTTATTGGCAAATACAAAAGAAAGTGCTAAATTGCGCCCATAAACAAACAGAGTTTACCAATGAAGCTCTGTTCTCCCTCAAAGTGTCCAACAAACACTAGAGAAAAAGATGATATTATTTTTCCTTTCAAGAACGAGATGAGTGGGAGGTTATTATATTTTTTCCCTCCCAAAAACTATCGACGCGGGCTGACTTCCACTTGAGAAGTCAGCCCGCAAATGTTTTTCCCCCCCCAAAAAAAAGACTTGCACTTAGTCTTCTTCCTTCTTCCAGGGTTTGATGTGCTTCATCTGATGCAATATCCAACGCTGGCGACTGCGCATATAGGGTGTGGGATTTGCACTGTTGAAACGCAGAGGTGCTGGCAGCGATGCCGCAATCATGGCGCAGTTTTTGCGCGTGAGTTCACTGGCAGAACAATGAAAATTTTCTTGCGCCACAGCTTCTGCACCATAGATGCCGTCCCCCATCTCAATGCTGTTGAGATAGACTTCCATGATGCGCTCCTTCGACCAAAGGAGTTCGATGAGCACCGTGAAATAGACTTCAAACCCCTTGCGCACCCAGGAAGAAGTGGGCCACAAAAAAACGTTTTTGGCTGTTTGCTGCGAAATGGTACTTCCCCCTCCACCTTGCTCTCCATTCAATCGCTGGCGCAGGGCATAGCCAATGGCTTTGGTGTCGAAACCATTGTGATTGAGAAAACGCTGGTCTTCGCTACTCATCACCGCACGAGGCAAAGAGGGGGAAATTTCAGAGAGAGGCACCCATTTGTGCTTCAAACGCGGTGCTTCTCCCGAACCTATGTGCTGCAAACAGCGTATCACCATCAACGGTGTAAAAGGCACAGGCATCCAACGATAGACTATCGTCATCACAACAGACGATGCAAAAAACAAAATGACGGTCCAGCGCAAAATGCGCCAAAACATTTTGACAGGATTGAGAGTCATGAGTGGTCAATGTAAAGACAACAACAAAAACTGTTCAGGAACTAATGAGCGAATGGGGTTGAACCCAAATCGGTCATTAGACCGTTATAGTACGATTCGTACTTGAAAAGATAACTTCCTGTCATCTTTCATTTTCTTGTTGGCAACTTGTTGCTCGTTCGTTCTCGACGTAGCCCGCTACGCCTTCGAACTCACAATCAACCATCTGCTCAACAATCTAATGAAATCTGTTCAGGATCTAATGACCGATTTGGGTTAAGCAATTTAGCCCCAACACCTTGAGATATTGGAGCTAAATGTTTGCATTGTACTGTCGTCTTGAATTTCGTTTTAGAAGGGAAGATCGTCACCAGCATTTTGCTGTGGGGCAGGTGGGTTAGAACCAGTAGGTGCTTGTGTGAAATCGCCACTTCCTCCAGCGGGTTGAGTAAAGCCTGGTTGAGGAGCAGGTGCAGGTGCAGGTGCGCCATAGCCAGGAGGAGGAACAGGTGCGCCAATGGCTTGAGGAGCAGCTACGCGCCAAGCACGTACAGAGTTGTACCAACGACCTTGATATTCGCGAGCATCGATGTCGAAACTAATGGTGTATTCTTGTCCCACTTGGATGTTGAATTGCTTGAGACGTTCTTCTCCAAAAACTTCGAACGCGCAACGACGAGGGTATTGTTCTTGTGTCGTTTCGATGACGAAAGTTTGCATTGACCAAGGGTTGCCAGTGCTGGCCGAAACCCCAGAACGAGGTTCAAGTGCGTGTATGATTTTACCTGTAATTTCCATAAAAAGAAGGATTATAGTTTGGTGTGCAAAGATAGCGAATTCTTTTGATATGACTACACAAGGGGGCGCAATTTTGTGATGCGGAAAATAAAATGCCGACAAGCAGCAAAAAAAACGAGAGAAGATGCGGTGGAATGGAAAGAATAGCGTAAATTTGCGTATAA
>CAJPLH010000173.1 GCA_905371275.1 Prevotellaceae bacterium | reverse complement strand
TTATATTTGCAGTCATAATATCATAAAAACAACCAATGAATACATTCAGAAAATTATTGTTGCTCTGTTGGGCTTTGCTAGTGCCCCTAGTGAGTATGGCTGCATCTTCGATGCCGAAGGTGAGCACAGACAAAGAGGTGCATTGGTATCTCTTGAAGTTTACGAATAGCGGAATGGTGGTGGAAGCCGCCAAACCCAATGCTGGTGCGCGACAAGCTGCAATGACAGGTATTGATGCGCAGTTGTGGAAAGTGGAAGGTTCTGCTGCCGCAGGTTACACGATTACCAACAAACTGGGGTTGCAACTCTATGTCACCAATCCCCAAGAAATGGGGATGGTTGAGGCTGCGAAGCAACCCACCAAGAACAATAAATTCGTGATTGCTCCTTGCCAAACAGCGAATTTCACTTCATCGTTTGAAATTCATCCTAAAACCAACGAACAAGTAGGTTTCAACCAATGGCAAGGAGCTGGTGCTGGACACGCCATAGGTCTTTGGGGATCTAGCAAAGACCAAGAAGGCAACAATGCTTTTAGCTTTGAAACTACTGCGGCTTTGGACGCCTATAAGAACCTCCCTCCTTTGGTGCCTTATCCTCAAAGCATCAAAATCGAACAAGGGAAGCATCTTGATCTGCGCACCTTGAATGTCATCACCTCACCCGTTGATAGTTTGAAGGGCATGGTGCATGAGTTTTCAGAAGAAGTGAAAACTCGTTTGGGGCTCACGCTCTCTCTGCAATCTTCACCTGCCGCGGCAGCTGACGGCATGATTGCATTGATTGCCGACAAGAGCATCGTGGGCACAGAAGCCTATACTTTGACGGTGACCGAGAAAAACATTGTAATCAAAGCTTCTCATCGTGCTGGCTTCTTCTATGCTTTGCAAACCTTGCGTCAGTTGATGACGAAGGCTTTCTATGCCAAGACGGCTGCGCAAAGAGAGTGGAACATCCCTGTACTTGACATCAAAGACAAACCGCTGTTGTCTTATCGTGGATATATGCTCGACATTGCTCGTCACTTTTTCGACAAGAACGAGGTGAAG
Organism: Prevotellaceae bacterium; assembly: GCA_905371275.1. Taxonomy (GTDB): domain Bacteria; phylum Bacteroidota; class Bacteroidia; order Bacteroidales; family Bacteroidaceae; genus Alloprevotella. Next base: position 3,506 of record CAJPLH010000173.1, on the reverse strand, counting down.
CGCATTCTCGACATCATGTCTTTCTACAAGATGAACCGTTTGCACTGGCACTTGACCGACGACCAAGGTTGGCGCATCGAGATTCCCGAATATCCCAAACTCACCCAAGTGGGAAGCCGTCGCAAAGGCTCGTTTGTGAGTGATGGCATTGAAAATGGCTTCTTTGACGACACGGAATATGGTCGTGGCATGTATTACACCCTCGATGACTTGCGCGAGATTGTAGCTTATGCTGCCGAGAGAAACATCGAAATCATCCCCGAAATCGATATGCCAGGTCATATGGTGGCTGCCCTTGCTGCCTATCCAGAGTTGAGTTGCTTCCCCAATCGCACGTATAAAGTTCGTGTCACGGCTGGTATCTCCAAAGATGTGTTGAACATCGGCGACGACAAGGTGATTGACTTCCTCAAAACGGTGTTGGACAATGTGGCAAAAGTGTTCCCCGGACGCTACATCCACCTCGGTGGTGATGAATGCCCCACCGACCGCTGGAAGGAAAATGCCCTTTGCCAACAACGCATCAAGGACAACAAACTCAATGGCGTGAACGAATTGCAGCCTTGGTTGGTGCACGAACTCGCGGTTTATCTCAAGAAGAAGTACAACAAAGACATTGTGGCTTGGGATGAACTCATCGAGACCAAGACCGACAACTACTGGAATCGTCACAAAGGCGAAGTTTCTCCGCTCATCATGGCTTGGAATTTGGGACTTGATGGCACAAAACGATGGACTAACTGGACCGACATCTTGGCGGCTTCCAAAGGTTTCCACACAGTGATTGTACCTTACAACGTGCTCTATCTCGACTGGATGCAAGTCACTGCCGACCAAGCGGATGTCAATGAAGGCTACCGCGGAGGTTGGGGCGATGGCAGCGTGAACAGCGTTGAGAAAATCTACAACTTCGATCCTCTGGAACGTCTACGCTCTGCAGGTAAGACCGAATTTGGTCTCGGTGTGCAAGGAAATATGTGGACGGAAACTACCAACAACAATGCAGAATTGGAATATCAACTCTTACCCCGTTTGTTGGCTATCTCAGAAATCGGTTGGTTGCCTAATAACCAAAAGGATTGGTTGAGCTTCTTCTATCGTCTGCAAAATCACAGTCGAGTGTTTGAAGATCACAATTTGACCTACGCAAAGCACTTCTTCTTGAAAGAAGAGAAGACCCCGCTCCAAGAAAAGATAGACGAAGCTGAAAAGTTGTTGGCAGAGACACACGCTGACGAAGTGGGCTATGTGTCAAAAGCTACTTTCGATGCTTTGAAAACCGCTGTGACCTCTGCCAAAGCAGCTGCGGCATCTGCCGAAGCACAACAACTTGAAGCAATGACACAAGCGCTTGCTACATTCAAGGCTGCCCCCATCACGCAGCCCGTTGCTGGCAAGGTGTATCGCTTGATGTCTGCATCTACCTACTACAAAGCGAAGTTTGCTGGTGCAACACTCTATGCAGACCGCACAACTGCGCTGAGAGTGCACTACACCGATCAGCAACTTCCAGAAGAACTCTTCACTTTTGTGGCTGCCAAAGAGGGATGGACATTGAAATCTCTCCGCAACAATCGACAAATCCAAATGGGAGTTTATGATCAACCTTTGCGATTTGTAGCGCAGAATGGCACTCCCATCCGCATCGACCGCGCGGCTGTGCCTGCGCAGCAATATGACTATGTGCCTGGTGCTGTGGTGTTGTCTAAAGTGCAAGGATACAATGCAACTGCAACTGGTAAGGTGCAAAGATTTTTCATCAAGTCTTTTGGTGGAGATAAGGACAGCGATTTGCCTGCTGAAAACAAAATCGTAGCTTTCGACAATCCCACCTTGTGTCACGCCGGAACATGGCGCATTGTTGAGGCTGACTTCCAGAAGATGCTCGCTGCCTTGTTACAACGTTGTGACCATCTCGTAGAAGACGTGGTGCCCAACGAAGAAGGACAATTCACACAAACGGCTATTGCTCAACTACAAAAAGACCTTGCACCGGCTCGAACATTGGTGGCTCAACAAGCTGCGGTTTCGCAAGAGGTGTATGCGTCTTATGTGAAGGCATATGAGAAGTTTTTGGCAGCTCCTAAGACAACGGTGTTGGATGCACTGTCTTCCGACCATTATTATGTGATTCGCAGCGCAAATCCTCGTACCCCAGGCTTTGTGGCCAGTTTGAAAAATGGAGTAGTTGTGCCCGAAGAAGTGGCAAGTGCTGCGGTGACACAGGATATGCCTTCCGTGCTGTGGAAGATTGTGCGTCAAGATGATGGAAGTTTTGTACTGATCAACAAGACAGAACAACAATATGCAGTGGTGCACAAGTCGTCTTATAGCGAAAGTGTTGTAGCAAACAAAGCTCCCTTTATGTGGCAACTAAAATATCGCAAACAAGGCGACGTTACAGGCTTCTGGATTATGGCAGGAACATCCAACTATGGCTGGTATATGCCTGAGAAATCCACCTCACACATCACCTTGCGTACTCCCAATCAATGGAATAATTTCTGGAAACTAGAACGTACTCCTATCCCAACTGGTTTGGAACGGTTGCCCGTTTTTGAAAGCACTTCTGGTGTGACCTACGACCTTTCTGGTCGTGTAGCTACTCCCCATCAGCGCGGAGTGGTAATTGACGCCGCAGGACACAAGCAAGTACGATAAACATAAACCAAAATCGGGATAACCGATTTCCCTTGAATGATAACAAAGAAATCCCGCCATTCACTGTGTGTGAATGGCGGGATTTTTGTGCGTGAAATACACCTCAAAGAGAGTGTACTTCGTGAGGATTAGAATCGATACGTAGCCGTGAGGTTGATGTTGCTAGGTGCACCAGGGAAAGAACGGAAACGGTCCATACCACCGATGTAATAGCGTTTGTCGAGCACGTTGTTCCAGTTGAGTTGCAACTGTATATCTCTCACTTTGTAGTAGAGCGCAAGGTTGAGCAAAGTGTAGCCAGGATAGGTAACCAATTGATCTGGCTTGCGTCTGCCCACTTGTCCTTCGCGACTGGTTACGCCATTGATGCCAAGACCCACACCTAAGTTGCGGAGCGCACCAGAGGGGATGATGAATTTCGTCCAGAGGTTCGCAGCATGACGAGGTGTACTAGGACGCTGGACGTTGAGGTCTGTGGTGCCAGGAGCAGCCTTGGTGATTTCAGCACGGTTGTAGGTGTAGCTTGCCATGATGCTCCAGTAAGGAAGAATGCGACCTGAAACGTCGAATTCCACACCGCGAGACACTTCTTCGCCAATGGCCACCATCAATCTAGGTCTTGTAGGATCGCCTACATTGTAAAGACTATTGTTTTTGCGGATTCTGAAGAGTGAAGTAGTCACGCTCAAACGCTTGTTGAGATATTCGCCTTTGGCACCCACTTCCCAAAGTTCACTCTTCATAGGATCAAATGGACCACCAGTCTCGGGATCGCTTTGAATAGCGACAGATTGAGGTTCGAAACCGCGAATCCAAGAAGCATAAACATTGGTAGAAGGAGTGAG
>CAJPLH010000172.1 GCA_905371275.1 Prevotellaceae bacterium | reverse complement strand
GTGCAAATCACTTTTGCCCTCTTCTTCCTCGTCTTCACAGCTTTGCTCATTGCCGAATTGCGCATCATGTTTAAAGCCATCAACAAGCACGAACAAGAATAATCTCATTGCCGTATGATTACTTATCAACTTCTCCAACAATACTGGTGGTTGCTCGTCAGCCTCCTCGGTGCACTTGTCGTCTTCCTCATGTTCGTGCAAGGTGCAAACACGCAAATATTCAATCTCGGACGCACTGAAGAAGAGCGCGCGCTCATTGTCAATAGCACCGGACGAAAGTGGGAATTCACCTTCACCACACTCGTCACCTTTGGTGGTGCATTCTTCGCCTCCTTCCCCTTGTTTTATAGCACCAGTTTCGGAGGTGCCTATTGGGTGTGGATGCTCATTCTTTTCAGTTTCGTGCTGCAAGCCGTTAGCTATGAATTTCAGTCTAAACTTGGCAACTTCTTGGGCAAAAACACCTATCGTTGGTGCTTAGTGCTCAATGGGGTTCTCGGTCCAGTGTTGCTCGGCACAGCCGTTGGCACCTTCTTCCACGGAGCTAACTTCGTGGTCAACAAAGAAGTCATGACCGACCAACTCGCCCCTGCCATCAGTCAATGGACCACTGCTTGGCACGGTCTTGAAGCTGTGGCTAATCCTTGGAATGTCGTTCTCGGTTTGGTGGTGTTCTTCTTGAGCCGCGTGTTGGGAGATCTCTATATGCTCAACAATATTGCCGACGAAACCCTTACCCCACGCATTCGTCGTCAAGTACTCTCCGACGCAGTGCCATTCCTCTTTCTCTTTTTGGCTTTTGCTGCTCATTTGCTCACCATGGACGGATGGGCTGTTGATGCCAACACTGGTGTCGTGTCAATGGAAGCCTACAAATACCTCCACAACTTCCTAGCACTTCCCTTTGTGCTGGTGCTTTTCTTGGTGGGAGTAGTGCTCGTGTTGGTAGGCATAGCCCGAACCATTTTTTCCACAACTTATCTCCGTGGCATCTGGTTCACAGGCATCGGAGCTGTGTTAGCCGTTTGGGGACTTTTGCTCATCGCTGGTTTGAACAACACCGCTTATTATCCCTCACTTGCCGATGCACAAAGCTCTTTGACGCTTGCAAACAGTTGCTCCAGTGAGTTCACCCTCACCGCCATGAGCGTTGTGTCCATTGCCATTCCCTTTGTCTTAGCCTACATCGTCTATGCTTGGTATAGCATCGACCGCAAAAGTCTAACCAAAGAAGAACTCAAAGACAGCCACCACACCTACTAGTCGGTGGTCTTTCTTGCACAAAGGCTGTGTCAGACATCCATCGTCTGGTGCAGCCTTTTCCTTTTCTTCCGACCTTTCTCCACCAACTTTTCTCCATCAATGCTCATCTATCTGACGATAAATCGCTAATTTTGTCCCTCGCAAGGACTTCCTTTGCTTATTATTGTCTCATTTTTGACTTATCATAGACTCATCATAGGTTCACCAAGTCCTTCTTTTTTCATCTTTCACATCATTCCTCCTTTTTCCATGCGTCACCGCTTTGTAGTCCTTTTCTCTTTGGTTGGTTTTCTCTGTGCTCCTCCACTGCTCCGTGCACAAACACAGTCTGATAGCGTGATTGTTGAGGCTCTGTCTTGTGTGGGGCAATCCACAATGTCCGCAACGCATTGCACCCTCGATGCACCATCTTCAGCAATTGTAGTAGAAGCCTCTCAATCAAAGGCGAATGTGATGGAAGGCATCACCGACAAGGCCGCGGCAGATAGTGCTGCGCTGTCCTCCTCCGCTTTCTATCGTCCGTTGTCTCCAAGTCTGCAAATCGGCATCCCCGTAGGACTAGCCGCTTTAGGTGTGTGGGGAATTCTTGACAACGGTTGGTATCATCATCAGCGCGAGTCGATTCGTACTCAATTTCTTCAGTGGCGAAATGACAAACCTCTGCGCGTGGACGACTATATCCAATATCTTGCCACTCCTGCCTTTCTCACCCTCGGTTTTGTGCCTGGCGTCCAAGCGCGACACAACTTCCGTGATCGTTTGCTTTTGGGGGCCACTTCTTATGCCCTGATGGGAGCGATGGTCAATGCCACGAAATACACCGTAAACTCGCTGCGTCCCGATGCGAGTGCGCGCAACTCTTTTCCATCGGGTCACACGGCAACTGCTGTGATGGGTGCAGAACTCGTGCGTTCGGAATATGGCAACTGGGCTGGTTTGGGAGCCTATGCTGTGGCGGCCACCGTGGGAGTGTTGCGGATGTACAACAATCGCCATTGGGTGAATGACGTTTTGGGAGGAGCCGCCTGCGGTTTTGCCTCTGTGCGTTTGGGATTGCTTCTTCTGCCCTTAGAAAAGAAACTTTTCGGTTGGGATCGTGTCCAAACCTCACATAAGTCATCCCCACAATCTTCTGCTTCAACCTCGTTTTTCATCGTTCCCACTTACGATGTGTCCCAAAGTTCTCCCGGATTTGCTGCAATCCTCACCTTTTAGCCCCTCGTCTTGCGCTGAGTCCTCTGTTTTTTACCTTTTCCACTTCTACCCCCTATAATATATGGGTTCAAAATGGTGGAAAGAGTGAAAAAATCGCGGAAAAGTGACAATATTTTTTCGAAAATCTCTATTTTGCCATTCTCGTCTGTCAAAAGTGTTCGAAAAGAAAGGGTAACCAAGTTCTCGCCCAAGCGAAGGGGAAGAGAGAGGTGAGCGGAGAGGGAAAACTCTCTCGCGCGTACGCGCAGCGCGCGCCTTCCAACAGCGATGTTGATTTTTTGCTGTCACAAGTGTCACAGTTTTTCGGTAAGATGCAGAATATCAATGAAATGTAGAGGTATTAGGAACTTTGTTCGCTGGTCTGAGATTGAACGTTGAAAAAAGTGAGAGGATTTATCCGTTTTTGGTGTTGTTCTTACCAAAGATTTTTGTGCAAAAACGACGTGTTGTTTTTCACAAAACGACGTGATGTTTTTCATCAAACAACGTGTTGTTTTGGAAATGAAATCTGCGAATTCTTTTCTAGGTACGAGGGTGAAATAGCAAAAAAGGACGTAATTGTGTAGAATTCAGTTGATTAGATGGTGAGGTGTGACACTTGTGACAGCAAAAAACATAAAATCCCTGTAGTGTGCGCGTGACGTGCGCGCGTACGCGAGAAGATTGTGTCAAAATAGATGGTGATAAAACTTCGATTGTTGTTGCTGAAAAAGGATAAAAAGTGAAGAAGTAAATTGGAGATTTCTTAGGAACAATTTTTCGCAACAAAAAGTAGGGGCAAAAAAATAGGAGATGCTGCAAAATCGAGTTTTGCAACACCTCCTTGGGATGAATGAGTTTTAACTTCGAAAAATAAGAAGATGATTTGGAGGATTTCTAAATGAAATACCTTCGCAAATTAGTTGAGTGACACTTCGTCAATTTGCACAATGCCATTGACGATGGCATAGATGGTGAGGCCACTGACAGAGTGAATGTCGAGTTTACGTGAGATGTTGCGACGATGGGTGAGCACAGTGTTGATGGAAATGTAGAGATGTTCCGCCACTTCTCTGTTGGTCAGTCCACGCACCACGCAAGCCACGATTTGTTTTTCGCGATCGGTGAGTGCTTCACCGTCTTCGTTTTCTGCGTCCGTTGCGACGTTGAACTGATTGTTGGCTATCTTTTCTTCGAGCAATTGCACAGCAGGGAAGAAGAGAGAATCTTCCATGTCGCAGTGTGCGCGGAGGTCAGCTTCCGAATTGTAGATACTGAAAAGCACGTAGCAAAGGAGGTCGCAAGAGGTCTTTTCGCTGGGAGAATAGTATTTGATGATGATGTTTTTCAATTCTTGGAGTTTGTGCTCCATGCCGTCGTGGCTGCTCGAGTATTGAGCAATGCGGAAATCTGTCACCTTTTCTCCAGCTAAAAGGCGCTTGACATAGGAGAAGATGTGGTCATTTTCGTATTCCATATGCTTGCGCACCTCGTGCATGTACTCATCATAGAATTTGAGGATGAGAAATGCCACTTCGTTTTGGCGAGAGCAGTCGATGGCTTCCAGTAGTTTTCTGCGAATGTGTGGAAGTTGAAAATCCAAGAAGAACTCGTGTGCCGACTCTAAGTGGCGCATCATTGTTGGCATATCAATCTTGTCGATGTAATATCCCGCAGCGGAAGCACCTTGTTTCATCACGTTGGCCACGGCAAGGAAAGTTGTCGTGTCTACCTTTGATGCTTCGCACACTTCTAAGACTGTTTTCTCACCCACACCCAGTTGGATGCCGAAGCGAGAAATCATTTGAAGGAGAGAAGGTTGTGACGCAATGACGTCACTCATCTTGTTATGCTCAGTATAGCCAGTAGTCATAGAAAATAGTAGAGAGTGATGGCGCATTTGGAAGGGAAAATCTCAGTGTTGGCGATGCTGTGAAGCAATGAAACTTTGAGAATTTACCGATGCTATTGCAAAGATACAAACTTTTTTTTCATTTCCATCCTCACAAATAGGTATTTTCTTGCACCAAAATTTCTCTTTGTGGGCTATATCTGGGAAAAATACTCATTTGCAGGGATTGGTTGTTCTCGCTAAAAGTCGTAATTTTGCAGTTAGAATATAAATAAAATAACAATGACCAACGGTAGATATATCTTCACTGCGATGTTGGGAGTGGCTTCTCTCAACGCGATGGCGCAATGTCCCATCAAAGACGAAAT
>CAJPLH010000171.1 GCA_905371275.1 Prevotellaceae bacterium | reverse complement strand
GGCGACTGGAATGGTGGAAAGTCTCTAATCCAACTCAAGAGGCTTCCTGTAAATAAGTTTGATGAAATCGCGGGAACGATTTGGTCATATCAGGAGGAAAGTGTGTACACATAACGCAGTAGACTCTTTGGCTACACACCGCTGAGCAAGTTACAAATAAGGAGGTCAAACGTCTGACAAGAAAATATTTTCATTGATTATGATTAAGATTCAGTCGATATCTATGGACGAACTCTTTCTGGAGGAAGATGCTCGAGCTTTAGTACAGGAAGGGAAGGGCCGTATCCACTCCTGTTCAAAGAAAGATCTTAATGGACGCACATACTATATTGAGCGAGAGAACAACAGAGTCTCGACAGTCTCTACCCAGGCAGTAGACCAAATAGAACTTTTAGGTACACTCGTTTCACCTAAATGCATAGATGAATTTGCAAAAGCACATAATGGCAATCAACTAATAGATGGATTTATATTTCCATCTATCAACTTGGTTCTTTCGGTATCCCAAGATCAAGAAGAATTCTCTGAGGTGTTACTATACGCAAATTATCTAAAAGATGATTACGAAAAAGAGTATGTAGATTCTTTTGTTCGTAAGTTTGATGTAAACAATACAATATGCGTAGTTCCCTACGAATCTATTAACGGCTTTGTTTTTGGGGATACAGAATATGCATTTCAGGAAAGAACAGGTCTCTTGGTGGAGAATTATATTCGCAAAAACATAATCAAGACTGATTCCGCTTTACTGTCATTTTATGATGGTACATTGGGGCAAGTGAATATCAAATTGCGTCACGATACAGAAATTAAGATTAGAGGCACTTTGATACAAGCAAGGGATATAGTGCAATTTTTACGAAACTCAGAGCAGGTCATCGAGCGAGGTTTCTTCTATGTCTTCCCCAAGTTGGGAATATCCATAGATAGAGATATTGAACAAATTATAGGATTTGATAAAAGGATAGCGGTTTATTGGGAGAATATCCATCGCCCAATTACCAGCTGGTAAAAATAGGAGCGTCAAATCCTACTTTGACAGCGATATGGCTCCTTCTCTAATAGAGAGTCGCAACCCGAGCTAACGACCTGGCTCTTTGAAGAGGGGACGTTTGTACCAAGGGCAAAGTTTGTCGGGAAACATAGCAACTCCATTGCTTGTGACTATCTCGGGCTGCCTATAATGAACCCAAATCGGTCATTAGAGTGTTTGTTTTTCGCAAAATCCTCAACAACAGATAAAGAGGAACAAATTGCAAAAAGCAAATATCTAATGACCGATTTGAGTAAATAAAAGTCTTGTTACATTTCTAAGACTGAAAGGCTGTGAGTGCCCATCAAACGGATGCGATCGACGTTTCCACGAAATCCGGGAAGGCGGCCGGTCTGTGTGTATTGCCACATCATATAGTCCACATTGTCCGTGAGCAAAGGCACTTCGTCTTTATATTTTGCCATCACCCAATGATAGCCTTTGAATGTGCCGACAAGATGACGATTATAAAAGTTCTGATAGGTGTAGAGTATGGGCTTTTTGCCATAATAGGCGGCAATGCGCTCTACAAACTCTTGAAGATCAGTCACGAACTTGTCGTTGGGCACTCCACCTGTGGTTTCAATGTCGATGAGCGGCACGAGATCTTGATCGGACTTCACCACAACAGAAGTCATATTGGCCACTTGTTCATCGACACTCGCCTTTGGACGATAGAAATGATAGCTTCCCACGCTCAATCCTGCTTGACGCGCATTGGCTATATTATAGGCATAAGTGGGATCGACAAGGCTACTTCCTTCCGTGGCTTTGATGTAGACAAAACTAACATTGGCCTCATTGCCCACACGTGCCCAATCTACTACGCCCTGATAACGACTGACGTCGATACCCTCGCGAAATTTTGTATTCACACGACTATTGCCACGAGCTACTTGCATCATCTGCACCGTTGCCTGAGAGTTTTTCTTAGGTTTATTGGGCAAGACGTCTGGCACTATGCGCTCGGATGGCTCTGCCATTGCCAAGCTGCGAGGCTTGCGGTCAGCATAGGTGGCGATTCCCATAAAGGAAAGACCACCCACCAAACAGAGGATTTTGAAAATATATCGAGAGTTAAGCCACATAGGCAGGCATTTAATACTGTTCGTTTTGATTCGGAAAATCGGAACTCTTCACATCTTCCACAAACTGTCCGATGGCATCGGTCATAATGGTATGAAGATCTGCGTAGCGACGTAAGAATTTTGGAGAGAATGATTTGTTCTTTCCGAGCATATCGTCGACAACCAAGACTTGTCCGTCGGAAGCTCCTGCGCCTATGCCAATAACAGGAATCTCAAGCAACTTGCACACTTTGGCATTGAGAGAAGCGGGTACTTTTTCGACAACGATAGCGAAACAGCCCACTTCTTGCAAAGCTTTCGCATCGCTCAAAAGTTTGGCTGCTTCTGCTTCTTCTTTAGCGCGGACAGCATAGGTGCCAAATTTGTTGATGCTCTGTGGCGTGAGTCCCAAATGTCCCATTACGGGGATACCAGCTTCTAAAATCTTGCGCACTGTGTCAATGATTTCCACACCACCTTCTAGTTTGAGCGCATCGGCTCCAGTTTCTTGCATGATGCGAATGGCATTGCGCACCCCATCAGTGGCATTGACTTGGTAAGTACCAAAAGGCATGTCGCACACCACAAGGGCGCGCTTTACACCACGCACCACCGAGCGTGCATGATATATCATTTGGTCTAAGGTGATGGGCAAGGTTGTGACATTACCTGCCATAACATTACTGGCACTATCTCCAACAAGTATGCAATCCACTCCTGCGCCGTCCACAATGGTCGCTGTGGTGTAGTCGTAAGAGGTGAGCATGGCAATTTTCTTGCCTTGTTGTTTCATTTCTAAAAGACGATGTGTCGTTACTTTGCGCAAATCGTCTACTAAATATCCTGCCATAATGGGTTGATGTCTCAATAAAATAAGGGTAGCATTGCGTTTCATCTGTTTATCGAAACGCGGCGACTACATTAAACTATCTGTGAGAAGCGCTACCTCTAAACAGTAGCGACTTAGTTTTTATTTGTGATACTCTTCGGCTAGTCCGCCTTCCGAGGTTTCGCGATACAAAGAAGGTAAATCTCTTCCCGTTTTTCCCATCACAATCACTGCCTTGTCATAAGAAATATGGTGAATGCCTTCGGAGAACGTGGCATAAATGTTGGCATCGAGTGCGCGTGCGGCTGCGTGAGCATTTCTCTCGATGCAGGGTATTTGCACTAAGCCACAAATGGGGTCGCACGTCATGCCAAGATGATGCTCTAAACCCATTTCTGCAGCATACTCAATGGACTGCAAGCTACCGCCAAAAATGTAATTTGCGGCAGCTGCTGCCATGGCGCAAGCCACACCAACTTCGGCTTGACAACCGGCTTCTGCTCCTGAAATGGAGGCTAGGGTTTTGGCAATGTTGCCCACCAAACCGGCAGTGGCTAGCGCGTGCAAAATTCGTGTTTCGCTAACTTGACGGCTTTTGGCTATATGATAAAGGACTGCTGGCAAAACTCCGCACGATCCGCACGTAGGCGCAGTGACAATTTGACCACCGCCAGCATTTTCTTCACTCACTGCGAGTGCATAAGCAAAGACTAAACCGCGAGATTGCAAGTTTTTGCCATAGCCAAGTGCCTTTATATAATAGCGTGGTGCCTTTCGTTGTAAGTTGAGTTCACCAGGCAAAACTCCTTCGTGCTCTAAACCTCTTTCGACAGCATCCTTCATCGCCTGCCAGATTTCACGCAAAAAATCCCAGATTTCACGTCCTTCTCGGGCTTCTACGTAACTCCAATAATCCATTCCTCGCTCTTCACACCATTTCATGATGTCGTTCAAGCGATTATATTCGTAGACGTCGGGCGACTCTTGGGCGGAATCTCCTTCTTCGGCCAATGCACCTCCCCCCACTGAGTAGACCGTCCAGGCATCGTTGGCATTTTCTTGCGCATCGAGCCATTCAAACTTCATACCGTTGGGATGGAAAGGCAGCACAATCTCAGGATGCCACACAATTTCAGTGCGCTCTGCTCCCAAAACGTCCCGTACAGCCTCATCGGTCAAGTGACCTTTGCCAGTTGCTGCCAAGCTGCCATACAGTGTGACGCGAAAGCGTTGTGCATCGGAGTGACGTTGAAGATATTGTTCTGCGGCAGAGCGTGGCCCCATTGTGTGGGAACTGCTCGGCCCATAGCCTATGCGGAAGAGTTCTCTGAGACTTTTCATTATTGTTTTTGTGCTTGTTGGCCATGAGTAGGCTTTTGCTCCACACTTTGCAAAATACAAAGCGACAATGTCTAATGGACAAGACGAGGGAGCCTATTTAGGAACTTCGCCCACAAGACACTATTTTAAGAAAGGGCAACCCCCTTGTCTATGCAAAACGAAATTCACCTACAAAGGTACTTATTTTTTGCGGGATGCAGGACGTATATCTGTATTTTTTCCACAGATATGCGCCAAAAAGGCTCAATATCCGAGAAAAATGCACTTTTCTCAAAAAAAAACTCGCAGATAATTTGGTGGATTCAGAAAAATGTATTTCCTTTGCAAACGCAAACGAGGAACAACAAGCAACAACATCAAAGTTGCAAAGTCAATATCTCTTAGCAAACCCAATGGTGCGTTAGTTCAGCTGGTTAGAATACATGCCTGTCACGCATGGGGTCACGGGT
>CAJPLH010000170.1 GCA_905371275.1 Prevotellaceae bacterium | reverse complement strand
ACATACCACTATAATCAATCTCAGATAAGTCTCTAACATAAGAAGATGGTATCTCTCTAACTGGAGTTAGGTGAAGGAAGAAGCCATACCTCCCTACATAACGACTTTGATCTAGACTTTTTGCTCCAATTATCTTGAGAGCATAAAGTCCTCTCTCAAGGTTAAGACGAATACCTTTACTAGATTCAATCAATTGATCATCCAGAAAATAAGATGATGGCAATGTATCTTGATTTGCATACAAAGAGTAATTCCATTCTTGCATGGCTTCAAAGTTAAATACCCAAACATCGCCCTTCAAAACATCTATGTAGAATTCTCCCCATTCTCCTAGAATCTCCCAATCGGCTAAACACTCTTCATTCCCATCCATGAGAATATCAATGTTATAATCATACATATGAATATGTGGGATTGGAATAAAAAAGCCCTTTTGAGTGAACTCATAAAATATCGTTGGATTCTTATCAAAGCGTGAGAGCATCTTCTTGCTTCTTATTTTGAGAGATTTTCTCATTTCTTCGAACCCTAATACAGAGACAATCGCCAATCCATAGCCCATCGCTTCAACGTGTGTAATCTTCATTTTCTGTGACATTAGTACGTAATATTTTAGTTCGTAATTTTAAAATGCTTCTGATGTCGAGTTTTCGTTGCCAAACCCGATTACCTGCTTCATCATAGGCAGCCGTTGGCGTACCGATGCGGTCGGCTACCTGGGGACATTACTCAACAACTCAATCATATATTCCCCTGTATGAATATGAAATGCATCATCTTGGTCAGAAATAAAACATCGAATACCAACATCCCTAACTATATTTAAGTTTCTCTCTAGGGATGTTTTCTTCACTTTCATCCAGAAATATATCTCACAATGCGCAGCTGCATCTACATCGATTCGAACTGTTTGCACATTCGAGATGTTATATTGAATGTTCCTATTCATAGGATTTATTGTTTTATGGCGATTCTTATCCACCCAACATTAGAGTCTTTTGCGTGAACAATCGCTTGCACACGCAATAATCCCACTTTGTGATATCGCAGGTCTTGCTCAGCTATGTGTAGCTAAAGAGCCTACTGCGCCATATGCGAAAATACACACTTCTCCTGATATGGACAAATCTTGCCCGAAATTTCATCAAACCTTTTCACACCGCTCTTTTGTTTAGTATATCCTCTCTCAATTGAGTTAAGATGAACCCAAGGAGATTTTCTCCCTTCCATTTAGAGGGGATATACAATTCTGGGGTATCCAAGTCCATCCCAACTCCCCAAATCTTATCAGTAGGACTTGCTTCTACCAGTAGCGTACCTTGAGTTGCAAGTAGAATTTCAAGCAATTCAGCATTCTGGGTAAATTTTAGATAGTTCCCTTTATATACAATGCTCTTTTTCTCTTCATCCCAAGTGCTTTGGTTAAACCCCTGTATCTCTCTCCCCAGTTGTTTCTGCTTCCTTGGATTTGAAGTTTTGAGTATCTGCATCGCTGTTTGATTGTCTCCAAATAGGATTGCTTTTTGGAACATCATATATTGTTCTGTTGAACTAAACCTGTATTTCTCATCGAAAAAGGAGACTTTATGCCATTGAGAGAAAGGGTGAGCTGTATGATAAAAGGGGGTGAGTTTGTGGAAACGCACTTGCTCGCCCCAGACATTATAAAAGGCTTCTTGTGCCTTACTATCTACGAATGACCTAACATTGTAAAAATCAAATAAGCAAACAACATCCTCCATTTTTGCTTGATAAAAGGGGGTAAGCATATAAACCTTATCACAAGCACTCATCATTGGGGATGCATTAGCATTGACAGCCGCGCCATAGCATAGTAGCCCCCAGCCATCTTGAAGTAACTGGTCCCTTAGAATTTTAAATACCTCAAAGAGATGCTCTCCAGAAGCTGTAAGGCCACAGAATGAGCTTTCGACCTTTAGGCAACTTATATCCACCTCTTCATCATCCCATACGGAAAAAGTAACAGGTAGACTTTCATCTGTAAACAGGTTTACTGCTGTAACATTATATACTTCCATATCATACCTCAATGTAAATTACTAACCTGGTCTCCCCCTTGTACTCCTTGTACTGAGGGTAAAATAGGCTTGTCTCTCATCCAATTGCTTAAAGCCCTTTCCAGGAGCATATTTGACCCTTAATCCCCGATTTGTTTTGTGTGGGTTGGACTATTTCATAGCTTCCAGCTGCAGCAACTCATCTCTTAATTGTGCTGCCGTCACAAAGTCTAATTCTGCGGCGGCTTTCTTCATAGCCGCACGCAATTGTTCTATGCGTTCACCACGTTCTTCTGGAGTAAGATTGTGTGCAGCAATTGTTGTATTCTCCTTTGATTTACCATAAGCCACAGAGGGTTCTGCCACCATACGAGGATTTTTACCTTTTTCTAATGCCGCATAATACTGTGCACCGCGCAAGGGAGCACTAGTCGCTTGAGCCGCTTCCGAACGTTCCATTCCCATTTTACCTAATTGGCTCACGGCATTGTTCTTCTTCACTTGCGTTGGCGTAATGCCGTGTTCCTCATTGTACGCCATTTGTTTCAGTCGGCGACGGTTGGTTTCATCAATGGTCTGTTGCATACTCTCTGTTATTTTCTTGGCATACATAATCACGCGCCCATTGACATTGCGCGCTGCACGTCCCGCTGTTTGCGTCATACTTCTACGATCGCGCAAGAAACCTTCTTTGTCTGCATCGAGGATGGCCACCAAAGCCACTTCTGGTAAGTCTAATCCCTCGCGCAATAAATTCACTCCCACCAACACATCATAGACGCCAGCGCGCAATTCTTCCATAATTCTGACGCGCTCCAAGGTGTCTACGTCCGAATGAATATAAGCCGTAGAAATGCCTAGCCCAATCAAGTATTCGGTCAATTCTTCTGCCATACGTTTCGATAGGGTAGTCACGAGGGTACGCTCGTTGTTTTTGATGGCGATGCGTATCTCTTCCAACAAATCGTCCACAGGGAAATCGGTGTCGCGAACTTCGATGGGAGGATCCAACAATCCCGTGGGACGAATCACCTGATCTACATATGTTCCGCCTGCTTGCTCCATTTCATAGTCGGCCGGTGTTGCACTCACATAAATCACTTGGTGTGCCAGTTGTTGAAATTCTTCAAACTTGAGGGGGCGGTTGTCCATAGCCGCAGGCAGTCGGAAACCGTAATTCACCAAACTCTCTTTGCGCGATCGATCACCGCCATACATAGCTCGAATCTGTGGCACACTTACGTGGCTCTCGTCAATGATAATCAAGTAGTCTTCGGGAAAGAAATCGAGCAAACAATAGGGGCGTGTGCCAGCTTCTCTACCATCAAAATAGCGCGAATAGTTTTCAATGCCCGAACAGTGGCCAAGTTCGCGAATCATTTCAATGTCATAGCTCACACGTTCTTCCAGTCGTTGCGCTTCCAAGGCTTTTCCTTGTTCTTTGAACAAAGCCACTTGTTGCACCAAATCATCTTGTATTTGGCGAATCGCGATTTCTTGCGTTTCTTTGCTGGTCAAAAACAAGTTGGCCGGATATATTTTGTACTCATCGAAATTGGCTTGTCGCATCCCCGTGATACCATCGATTTCTTCTATCGAATCAATTTCATCATCCCAGAAGTTGATGCGCAGCACGTCATCAGAGTAGGCGAGAAAGACATCCACCGTATCTCCCTTGACGCGAAAATTACCACGAGTAGGTGCGACATCGTTGCGCGAATAGAGAGAGTCTACCAAGCGTTTGAGCAAAACGTTCATTGCAATGCGTTGCCCCATTCTCAAAAGAATCACATTTTCGTAGAACGCAGAGGGATTTCCCATACCATAGATGCAGCTCACAGACGAAACTACAATGACGTCCTTGCGCCCAGAGAGGAGAGCGGAAGTCGCAGCTAGTCGCATCTTGTCTAGGTCATCATTGATGGCCAAATCCTTTTCTATATAGGTGTCTGTTGAGGCGATGTAGGCTTCGGGCTGGTAATAATCGTAGTAAGACACGTAATACTCCACGGCATTGTCGGGGAAGAAACCCTTCATCTCCGTGAAGAGTTGAGCCGCCAAAGTTTTATTATGCGAAAGGACTAAGGTCGGTTTGCCGATGTTGGCAATGACATTGGCTATGGTGAATGTTTTTCCTGAGCCCGTGACACCGAGCAACACTTGTGCGGTGTCGCCATTTTGCACACCCTGCGTGAGTTGACGGATGGCTTCGGGTTGGTCACCCATTGGAGAATACGGAGAAACAAGATGAAAATCTGCCATAGAGGAGAGAGTTTGTGAAGACCAGCTAGTTGTGAAATCGATATGTAGTTTAGCCCAAATCGATGCGTAGTTTAATCCCAGCAAAGATACGAAAAAGCGCAGAGATAAGCGTGTGCGCTCTGGTAAAACTACACTGGATATGGTAGAAATCAACCGTGCAGGAGAGAATTTAACCTGAATCTGTCATTAGACCGTTCTCCGAATATGGATAGAATGTAGTGGGGAGAAATCATACGGAGGAGCATAGCACACGCTTGCATTGAGTTGGTTGACGCTTTATCTCCGTTGAAATAACATTATTTGGCTGATTTCTTGGTTTTCTCTGTTAAAATTGAGGGGCGAAAATGGCTCAGATTTTCTGCAAACTAGAGAAGGAAGCTACGACTTTTCGGAGCAATTTTCAGAATTAAGGCTTGATTTACTGCAAACGACGGCTCGTTTGTGAAG
>CAJPLH010000169.1 GCA_905371275.1 Prevotellaceae bacterium | reverse complement strand
GATTGCACTTCGATGCCACCTTGTTGCTGTAAAATCTTTTGCACACGAGCTTCTGCCACTGGATCTAGCGTACCTTTGATGGGGAAAACGCCGCGTCCGCTGCTGCTCCACGGACTTTTCAACATGGCGCGACCTTTCAACGGCTCGAGAGCGGCTGTGACTTCCTCCATTGAACGACAAAAGGTACTACTAAAAGGGGTAATTCCTCTATGAGTTTGGAGAAGATGTTCGCTGTCTTTTGCTAACAACTCGGAGACATTGACACGACTGCTCAAATGACGCATCACGTGAAGCTGTTCCTCTGTGGGCAACAACGATTCTGGTGCACCAAGACGTTGGAAAATCTCCACAACGTGATTGTCCCATCCCCACGGTGCAATGTGGTGGATTTGTGACCAGTCAGGAGGAACTAAGTCTTTCACGCGTCCCGATTCTGGAATCTTCAAACATTCGTCCTCTTCTTTCCCCCAAACGCGTGGTAATTCCGACAGAACGCAAGCCAACTTTCTCCCAGCTAAACTCGGAGAATAGTATTGCACATTGGCAGCCAGTGCTTCGTCGTGCCACGGATTGAAAAGATGAAGCGTGTGCATCATAAGAAAATGAGTAAGAGTGGGAAATCTATAAGAGGTTTTCCCAAAATCAGAAGAGAGTTGTGAGAGAAATTCCCGCAGTCAGAGAATAGTTGTGAGAATATTTCTCAAAATCAGAAGAAAGTTATATGCGAACTTCCCAAAACTAGAAGAAATCACAAGAAAGATTTCCCAAAATTAGAAGTCAACACCTGTTCTGCGCAAGCATATCCTTCCTCGTAGAGCGCTTGCAGTCGGTCAGTGCGCGTGCCAAAACGGTCTACTTCCAACGGACGTTCAGGACGAATGGCAAGCACACGTCCCGATTCCTCAAGACGTTCCACGAGTTCTATCTTTCCGTTGTAAACCTTTTTAATGTGTGAGAGCGCAACACGAAGTCGCGGATATTTCTTGTAAACAAATCTCGGCATACGATAGTCACTTCCCGCGTCACGATAACCACGGTTGCGCGTCAGCACCACAATGTTGTTGCAACATCCCTGTTCGATGGAACGTTCTATGGGAATCGGGTCCGTGATACCTCCGTCGAGCATCGGCACACCGTCCACCACCGCAATGGGAGCCACAAAAGGCAACGAACTAGAAGCTTTACACAGATTGAGCAAACGATTGTTACACGACGTTTCTGTATGATATTCTGCGCGTCCAGTCAAACAATTGGTCGTCACAATCTCAAAACGCATCGGATTAGCAAAACAAGTGTCGTAGTCGAAAGGCAAAATCTCATTCACCATCCGATCATATAAAACCTCTTGGTCGAAAATCGTGTGCATTTTCCACAAATGTTTCCAACTGATATATTGATATTTCTCCAACATATCAATAGAAACCTTGCGTGCTCTGTCTCGCTGTTTGCTCAAATAAGACATCGCGTGGCACGCACCAGCCGAAACCCCGATGCCATAAGAAAAGGTGATGCCGTTGTCGAGCATATAGTCCAAAACGCCTGCGGTAAATACACCGCGCATTCCACCTCCTTCTAACACTAATCCTGTTTGTGCCATAACTCTATACCTCGTTTTTTCGACAAAATCAGGCGTACAACTCAGTGCCGCGCAACATCTGTCGTTCTTGTGTATTAAAATTTGTGCAAAGGTACACGATTATCACGAAATCAACACACGATTCCCACGGAAAAAGCGTATATTTGCCGAAATAATCATTTAATAATCTGCGCTTATGCTCTTTTCAACAGCCACATACACGGAGCGCCGCAGCCGTCTGCGCCAATTGGTAGGCAGCGGAGTCATCGTGCTCTTTGGGAATAACGATAGTCCTTGCAACTTCCCCAACAACCCCTATAAGTTTCGTCAAGATAGTTCTTTCCTCTATTTCACCGGGCAACACCGCGATGGACTTGCACTTGTCATCGACTGCGAAAGCGGAAAAGAAACACTCGTCGGCAACGACATCGACATCGATGACGTCATCTGGACGGGAGCCGTGCCCTCTGTTGCTGACATGGCAACCGAATGCGGCATTCCCCACACAGCTCCAATGAGCGCGTTGCAAGAAGTCTTCGCACAAACCAAAGCGCAGGGAAGACAACTTCATTTCCTCCCACCCTATCGCCACGATTTGATGATTCAACTCATGGATTTGAGTGGAATTCATCCCAACCAACAGCGCGCTGCTGCCAGTCAAACCCTCATTGATGCCGTAGTCACCCTTCGCAACATCAAGAGCGCAGAAGAAGTAGCCGAACTCGACCGCGCTGCTGCCATTGGCTACGAAATGCACACCACAGCCATGCGAATGGCAGTGCAAAAGGGAGTTACAGAAGCCCAAATTGCAGGTGCGCTCGACGGCATCGCCTCCTCTTTCGGAAGCCAAGTCTCCTTCCCCAGCATCGTCTCCATGCACGGAGAAGTGTTGCACGGATTTCCCTCACAAGCCGTGTTAGGAGGAGGACGCCTACTTTTGGTAGATGCAGGATGTGAAACCCGCGAACACTACTGTTCTGACAACACTCGCACCACCCCCGTCACAGGAAAATTCACCCAGCGTCAGCGCGACATCTATGATATCGTAGTCGATTGTCACGATCTCGCTTTGCAAGTCGCAAAACCCGGAGTGCGCTATCTCGATGTGCATCTCGCCGTGTGTCGTCTCATGACAGAGCGTCTCAAAGCCCTCGGATTGATGAAAGGCGACGTCGACGAAGCCGTAGCCGCTGGAGCTCACGCCCTCTTCCTCCCCCACGGACTAGGACACGCTATGGGAATGGACGTTCACGACATGGAAGCTCTCGGACAAATCAATGTCGGTTATGACGCCGTAACTCGTCCTTCTTCTCAATTCGGACTCGCAAGTCTGCGCTTTGGTCGAGAACTCCAAGCCGGTCACGTTGTCACTGACGAACCCGGCATCTATTTCATCCCCGATCTCATCGACCTCTGGCGCAAAGAAGGGACCAACGCACAATTCCTCAACTTTGACGAAATAGAAAAGTTCAAAGACTTCGGAGGCATCCGCATCGAAGACGATGTACTCATCACCGAAACCGGTTGCCGATTCCTTGGAGATAAACTCGTGCCTTACCACGCCAAAGACGTAGAAGCCTTCCTCGAAGGACTCTCCTAAATCTCCCTCACGGAGGAATTCTCTCCATTTCGAAATCTCTCTCACGTAAGAAAATTTCTCTGACGTAAGAAATTCCTCCACTTCGCAGTCATCACAAGCATTTATAAACTCTCAAAATACACATTTATGAAGCAATTCTTCACCCTCGCTCTTGCAGGTCTAGCTTTGGCTGGTGCAGTGCAAGCAGCTCCCAAAAAGAAAGGTCTTCCCAAAGACACCCTCGTGTTCACCACCGTTGTGGCTAACCCCGTCACAAGCATTAAAAACCAAAACAACTCTGGTACCTGCTGGGCATATTCTTCTTTGGCATTCCTCGAGAGCGAAGCGTTGAAAAAGAATCCTCAACTCAAAGCCGACAAACTCGACCTCTGCGAATCCTTCTTGGTGTCCCACACCTATGCAGACCGTGCCGACCGCAACGTCCGCACCCACGGTGACGCAAGTTTCTCACAAGGCGGCTCATTCTACGATGCCATCTACGCCATGGAGCACTACGGACTTGCTCCCGAAGGCACTATGCCCTACCCCAACCTCCCCTATGGCGATAGCCTCTTCAACTTCCGTCAATTCTGGCCTGGCATCGAAGCCTTTGTCAAGAGCGTTTCCACCGACAAAGAAAAGAAGACCATCAACCCCGTTTGGAAGAAAACCGTGCAACAAATGCTCGATGGCTATTTCGGAGAATATCCCAAGACTTTCAAAGTAGACGGCAAGGAATACACTCCCCAATCCTACGTCAAGGATTACCTCAAACTCAATCCTTCCGACTACGTCAGCTTAGCCTCTTTCACCCACGTTCCCTTCTACAAGCCCTTCATCATCGAAGTGCAAGACAACTGGCGTTGGGCTCCTAGCTACAACCTCCCCATCAACGAACTCATGGAAGTGATGGAGAGCGCAGTGCGCAATGGCTACACCTTCGCATGGGGTGCCGACGTCAGCGAAGACGGTTTCTCTCGTCGCTCAGGCAAGAACCGCTGCGTTGCCACTGTTCCCAACACCAAGTCTAGTGCCGGTGTAGGTAGCGACCAATCTCGTTGGACTGGTGAAAAAGCTGGTGCGCAAATCAATGCTGCTGACGGACAAGGCGAAATGACCATCACACAAGAAATGCGCCAAAAGGGTTACGACACTTGGGAAACCACCGACGACCACGGCATGCAAATCTATGGTCTTGCCAAAGACCAACACGGTAAAGAATACTTTATGATGAAGAACTCTTGGGGTGAATACGGTCCTTATAAAGGCTTCTGGTACATCTCTAAACCCTATGCAGCCTACAAGACGATGAACATCATCATCAACAAGAACGCCATCCCTGCTGCCATCCGCGCCAAACTTGGCATCTAATCAGCAATAACATTTCACTCGAAACAGACGCTCAGTGAGTTCTGTTTCGAGTTTTTTTCTTTCTGTGAAGACAGATAATCAAGTCGCAAGAACTTACGATAATATATTACAAATCACCATAAATAGGTATTGTTTATTTCGCCTTTTATTCGTATCTTTGCATTGGAAACGCGGAAAAACCTTTCGCGGAAAAACCTTTCGCGGAAAAACCTTTCGCGGAAAAA
>CAJPLH010000168.1 GCA_905371275.1 Prevotellaceae bacterium | reverse complement strand
GATTAGAACATCTCAAGAGTTTAGGATTTGACATTGTCGGAGTGGTCGCAGATGGTCTTAAAGGATTAAGAAATAGTATCTTAGAAGTCCCTTATCAGTATTGTCAGTTTCATCAAAAGCAATGTATTCGCCAGCTTCTCACCCTGAATCCTCGAATGCAGGCAGCACAAGAATTGCAACAAATTGTAGCGCAATTAACGCAGAGTAATCGTGTCGTTTTCTCTCGTCTCCTAGAGGATTGGAAGGAGCGCTGGTATGATTTCTTGAGCGAGAAGACCTATGATGAAAATGGAGTAAATTTCTGCTATACTCATCGCAAATTAAGGGCTGCTTATCGTAGCTTAAAGGAACACTTGGATGTCCTTTTTACCTATCAAGATTTTCCATCTGGAACGATGCCAAATACAAACAATGCGCTCGAGTCGTTTAATAGTTGGTTGAAGAAGAAACTGCAGTTGCATTCTGGCATTTCACGCAACCGAAGAGAAAAGCTAATTTCCAATCTTATAATGGCCTATAAACCTCGGTCTAGAAAGGGAAGTTGAACACTTTTAGGAGCCTTTTTGACCCTTAGTTGAAATTCAATTGATTAAAGCACCCTTTCCAGGAGCATATTTGACCCTTAAGCCGTTCTTTCTCAATCATTTCCATGAAAATGGAGCGTTCTCTTTTTGCTGTGTGTCTACTCTTTCGGCTTCTCGTTCATTTTGAGCTATAACTCGTTCGTTTTTCGCTATTGCTCGTATATATTCGTCTTATATTCTCTCGAAACCGCTATTCGTTTGTCTATTTTTCTCTTCTAGCTAGATTCTTTGGGCGCTTTCTTGCGTGTTTGGGGATTTTCTCTCTACTTATTCTGGTGAGTTTTTGGGCTTTTCTATTTGTTCTTTCTTGCGTATCTTTGGGTGCTTAATGAAAAGGAAAACCCTGCATCAGCACAGCGTGAGCAATGTTGATGCAGGGTGTTGTAAGAATGACTCAATAGAGTTATGAATCTCGATTAGTAGAGGAAGCCGAAGAGCCAGAGTGGGATTTCGTTGTCGCCGCGTCCCACTTCGGTGTTGTAGCGTGCGAGGAAGATGTTGGGATCGCTCTTGACGCGCTTGCTGCGGTCGCACACCTGAATGTCGGTGTTGTTGTTGATGCGATAGAGAGCATCGCGCTTTCCTTTGTTGACGGTGTGGTGACGCCAGAGGGAATTGACAAAGAAGGTCTCCATAATGGTTTGCTCTGAAATCTGTGGAGAATAGATGGAATAGAGCAAATTGGGGTTGTGGAGCAGCACTGAAGCGGGTTTCTTTGGGAAGTCTTCTCCTTCTTTGTAGATGAGATTGACCAAACGCGCTTCCTCCAAATACTTGAGATAGTTCATCACAGTGGCGCGAGAAGTGCCGATTTCCTCTGCGAGTTTGCTCACATTGGGTGAGGTGGATTCACTGACAGCGAGGAGGTAGAGCAATTTTTTGATGCGCTCGAGATATTTGAGTTCGATTTGCTTGATGAACAAGATGTCGATTTCGATCATCGTGTTCATAGCGCGCAGTAGTTGCTCGGTAAAGTTGCTACTTTCCAAGAAGAAGGGGTAGTAGCCGTGGTGGAGATATTGTTGGAAGTATTCCCAAGGTCTGACTTTGGGGAGGATGCTCTTGAGGATAGACTTGTGGTCTTCGAGCAACTCCTTGAGCGTGTAGGCGCGGAAGTTTTCTCCGGTGCGTAGGTTGATGAATTCTCTGAAAGAGAATCCGTGCAACCAGTATTGCTGCGCCAGGGTGTTGAGTTCAGTGTGGTCGTTTTCTCCTCCGCGCACCGAAGTGGTGGAATAGACAATGCGGAGATAGGGGAAACGATTGTAGCACTCAATGATTTGTTCTCTCCAGTTGGGGAGCTTGAAAGCTTGGTCGATGAGCAAGACTTGTCCTCCGAGTTTGATGAATTCGGCAGCAAAGTCTACCAATTTTCGTCCTTGGAAATAGAAGGAGTTCATATTGGCATAGAGGCACTGTCGCAATCGGGGGTCAAAGTTTTCCTTGGCGTAGGAGAGCAAGAATTGTGTGCGTCCTACACCTCTGGAGCCACGAATGCCAATGAGGCGGTAGCTCCAATCAATGGTGTCCATAAGACCTCGTCGTATAGGCGAATTGGTGTGTTCTACGAGGAAAGCGTGTGATTGAAAGAAAGTCTCCATATTGCTCCGGCTGTGAGTGAATAATCGAGAGTTAATGATGTGATTTTGAGAGATGAAGTCACTTATCCCCTTCCCATCACGTGCAAAGTTACAATATAAGATTGAAACTGCAAACTGAATGTATCAAAAAACGTGATTATTTTGTGTTTTTCTTGTTTAAGTCCGTGGATTGGGGCTGTTTTGGAGGTTTTCTGCACTATTTGCTGTTCGTTTTTGTAATAAATTTCTTGTCACTTGTGGATGACGCTGCGGTGCTTTCTCCATAGATTTTTCCAAAAGGCAGTAGGAAACGATGGAATTTATGCCAGAATGTTTGCCTCACCGCAGAGAAAGATGTATCTTTGTGGAGTGGATTCTGAAACAAGTGTCTAAAACAGAAAAATCTTGAAGAAACTCCTGTCTTTGCCTCCCAATGTGGTGGCGCAATTTCATAAAGTGAGCGAACGCTCTCACGAAGAATTCTTTTGTACCTCCGACCCTATTGATCAAAAACTCGGTAGTGGCGGAGGAACAACGTGGTTGCTAGAAGCTGCATTTCAAAATGAAAGACTAGAGGGTGACGACTTTTCCGCGTGGTTGAGACAAGAGAAACGCATCTTGTTGCACGCTGGTGGACAGAGTCGGCGTTTGCCTGCTTATGCAGCGTGCGGCAAGGTGATGCTTCCCATTCCTGTGTTTCGTTGGGCGCGAGGACAGCGCATCGATCAAACACTGCTAGATTTGCAAATTCCCCTCTATGAACGCATCATGGCGGTGGCTCCTGCTTCGCTGCATACGTTGGTGGCGAGCGGAGATGTCTACACACGAGCCACGCAACCTCTGCAAAAAGTGCCTGAAGCTGATGTGGTTTGCTACGGACTCTGGGGTGACGCTGTGCAGGCTACGCATCATGGAGTATTTATGATGCCGCAAAACAATCCAACGCAATTGGATTTTATGCTCCAAAAACCGAGTTTGGAACAGCTCAATTCCCTTTCTTCCACCCACTTTGCACTGATGGATATCGGTATTTGGCTGCTGTCTGATCGTGCTGTGGAATTACTGCGCAAGCGGTCGGTGAATGCAGAGGGAAAGCGCGTGAATTACGACCTTTATGGTGAAATGGGGTGCGCTCTTGGATTACATCCTTCGCAAGAAGATGCAGAATTAGCGCAACTTTCGGTAGCGATTCTCCCTCTTCCCGGAGGAGAGTTCTATCATTTCGGCACAACTCCCGAGTTGATTGCTTCAACGACAGCTTTACAGAATGTGGTGAAAGATCAGCGTCTCATCCTGCAGCGTGAAGTGAAGCGTCATCCTTCGATTTTTACCCAAAATGCGCGTGTGGAATACTCGTTTGACAATGCTCAAGAAAACATTTGGGTAGAAAATGCGCACTTGCCTAAAAGTTGGCAGTTGGAGCGCAATCATGTGATAACGGGAGTACCTGAAAACAACTGGTCGCTGCGCTTGACCGAAGGACAATGCGTGGAGATTGTGCCCGTGGACGAAGGCGGTTGGGTGGTGCGTCCATATGGATTTGACGATGCCTTTCGCGGTGAAGTCGGTGCAACGACTACTCACTATCTGGGAAAACCCCTGTCTGAGTGGTTGGCGGCACATCGACTCACGGCTCAGGATTTAGGCGGTGCATCGGTGGACATTCAAGCTGCGAAACTCTTTCCGATTTGTCAACGACCGGAAGACGTGGAAGTGTTGCTAAAATGGATGCTCGGTGCTGAAGGTTTCGGTAGATATTCCGATGGTTTCGAAATAGGTTGGAATCTCTATCGAGAACTTCCGCGTCTGTCGGCTGATGATTTAGCCGCTCGTGCCAATTTGTTGCGACAAGAGACACAGCGTCGTGCCTTTCGCAAAGAAAATTTGGAACTCTTGGCAGAGCATCACGATAGAAGCGTCTTCTATCAAATAGATTTGCGCGATGTTGCTCAGAAATTTGTGACAAACAATCTTGCGCTTCCCCCTGCGCTCCCGAAAGACGCTCCTTTGATGCTGCAGATGCGCGACGCCATGTTCCGTTCGCATTATCTCTCTTTGCGAGACGAAGATGGAAGTGGAGAAGAGCATCGTGCCTTCCAACTCTTGAGTGAAGGACTCACGGCAGCAGCTTTGGAAGATAGACAAAACCCCCAACTAGCGGTGCACCACGACCAAATCGTGTGGGCGCGCAGTGCAGTGCGCATTGATGTGGCTGGAGGTTGGTCGGACACCCCTCCCTATTGTTTGAATACAGGGGGAAATGTGGTGAATTTAGCCATAGAACTCAACGGACAACCCCCTCTGCAAGTCTATGTGAAGCCTTGTACAGAACTGAAAGTGGTGTGTCGCAGCATCGACCTCGGTGCGATGGAAGAAATCACCACCTATGAGGATTTGGCCGCTTTCAACAAAGTGGGGTCTCCATTCTCTATCCCTAAAGCCGCTTTGGCACTTTGTGGATTTCTTCCCCAATTTGCGCAAGAGCGTCACGCTAGTTTGCGCGAAAATTTGGCCGCTTTCGGCAGTGGCATCGAAATCACCTTACTTGCAGCTATCCCCGCGGGTTCGGGATTGGGCACGAGCAGCATCCTAGCCGCCACAGTCCTGGGTGCGCTCAGCGACTTCTGTCAGTTGGGTTGGGACAAGACAACAGTGTGCA
>CAJPLH010000167.1 GCA_905371275.1 Prevotellaceae bacterium | reverse complement strand
CCGTATACCAGTGAGGAATGTTATGACGCTCGGCAAAGGCTGAAGCACGCTCGGCACGTCTACTCATAACTGCTACCACTTGGGCATTAGGTAATTCAGAAAACGCAGGGAGCATTTTCTTTTCTGTCGCTTCACCACAACCGATAAAGCCCCATCTAATTGTTTTTTGGCATTCCATAGGGGCAAAGTTACGCAAAAATGTTGTACCTTCGCCTTGAAATACTAGCTTTTTCATCATGATGACCTATAAACAAGCTCTTCTTTTACTTCTGCAACATCCAAAGCGAAGCTCACGATCTATGGTTTTCTCTTATGTGCTGGCTGCTTTCGGAGCAATGACTGTGGTCTTTGGGGTGTGTCATAGCGCATATATTATGGGAGTGCCCTGGTGGATTCTCAAGCAACAAGGCATTCCTAGAGAACACTTGTGGGAGTTGATTCCTATTGATGCAATTGGCCTAATTTCTCTTTGCATTGGACTCGTTGCTGCCTTTGTTGGACTTGTGAAGGCGCACTATAAATCTCTAGAAGTGGTGCGTGTTTTGCAACTCAAAACTAGACATGCTGCCGCGGTGTCTTCTGAACAACGGCTTTCTAGATGGACGATTGCTGCTGCAATTACCTTCGTATTGGGAACTTTATTGTTACTCCCTCAAGTGATTGTTGTGCTGGGGCTCTACCAAACTGCAAATTCCTCCTTGATGTTAGACGATGCCGTAGTGCCTCTATGGGTTTATCTTCTTCAAGCTGCGTTCTCCTTTGTGGGCATGCTCGTCCTACTTTTTCTCGGGCTATATTTTCGTTTGGTGTTCTCTAATAAGCGTAATTGAATATGCGACATCTAACGCTTTTCTTGCTGTGTTGCATTTCTCTGGCGGCTTTTTGTGTTCGACCTGTACGTCATATTTTGATAAAGGATGAGACTGGAAAAACGATTGTCCTTGCTTATGACAAAGCAACGCATGCCACTGAAAACATTCCGACGTGTTTCCCCTCTTCGCGTCAATCTATCTCTACGCGTGCTTTTAATGCAATCGAAGAAAATGGTTTAGGGCGGTATGGACAAAGTGCGGCAGGAATTCTGCCTAGTATTGGCGCACCAAAGATACCCATTATTATGGTGGAGTTTCAAGATGTGGCCTTTCAAACGACCACAACTCCAGAACTCTTGTCTCGTTATTTCAATGAGAAAGGCTTTTATATTGATAAAGGGTGGGGAGGTAGTGTAAAGGACTATTTCGAAGATCAGAGTTATGGACTGTTTTCTCCTTCGTTTGAAGTGGTTGGCAAGGTGAAATTGCCCAAGAACCGAAAATACTACGGCGAAAATGTTGGCAATAGTGCGCATATCAATGTAGAAGAGTTTTATCATAGTGCCGTTGAATTAATGCTCCAGCAAGAAAATCACTTTCGTGCTTTCGAGCATCAACAGAAGATTCCTTTGGTGATATTATTTTTCGCTGGAGCAAGTGAGAACTCTGCTAAAGAGTCAGGCAGTGAGAACTATTTGTGGTCTTCCTTCAAAGAGTCACCATTCACGGTTGCCAATAAGACCTTTGAAAGTTACCTCGTTACTGGAGAATTGATAAACTATTATAAGTCTGAATCAGGGAAACCTCTGATGGATGCTCAGAATAACCCCATCATTGATCATTCCGCTCTGGAAGGCCCTGGAGTGAAGTGCCACGAAATATGCCATGCTCTCGGACTTCCTGATGCTTATGATACGCAAAACCCTTATAGGGAAACTCCGGACTATTTGGACTTGATGGATTATGGACAATATGCAATGGACATTGGTGAGCGTCCTATTGGTCTTTCTGCTTACGAACGTAATTGTTTGGGATGGCTGAATCTTCTACAATTAGACGATTCTACGGCTGTCTATAATCTTTCTCCACTCAATGCTTTGCACCAAGCCACAGCATCGAAGACTGCTGCCCAAGCTTTTCTACTTCGAAATCACTCGAGCGAAAAAGAATACTTTGTCTTCGAAAATCGCCAGCCTAGTACTTGGTTTCCTTCCGAATTTGGTTCTGGAATGTTGGTCTATCACATAGATTATGCAGAGGACAACTGGAGAAGTAATCGGGTTAATGTCGATGGACATCAACAACGCTATGAGATAATCCCTGCGGATGGAATAAAAGCAACCCACGACAAGTTTGCAATAAAAGATTTTCAAGCAAGTTTTTTCCCAGGTTCAAAACGTATTTCTCTTTTTTCACCTAGAGGAACTCAAAAAGTTCTGTGGAATTCGGGTGAGGAAAGTCCATCGATATACAGTATTTCCATAAAAGAAGGGACAAATGATGTTATCTTTTCCCTCAGTGAGCATATAGCAACTGGAATTCAGTCTCATAATAACCTTTTCCTTCCCACATTGAAGGGTGAGTGCTTCTACGATTTGCAAGGGAAGATGCTGAGACATCCACAGAGAGGAAATATTTATCTGCGTCAAGGGCAGAAAGTATTGTATCCTCATCATTAGTTGTGTGTAATATAGAACAATCATAATACATCATGTTAAAAAAAATCCTGCTTTTAGCTTGTATCCTCGGAGGATTTCAAGCTGTTCACGCGCAGTCATTAGGTTCACTCGTTAATGCAGCAAAGAGTGCTGCATCGAATGTTGTGAGCAATGCAAAAGAGAAGGTAGAAGCTTCACTGATTGGCACCCAAACGGTTACGGCCCACCAACTTGTGGGCACTTGGTCGTATCAAGAACCTTCTCTTGTTTTTGAGAGCAATAGTTTTGTAAATCAAGTGGGTGCAGCTGCTTTGAGCAAACAAGCTGAGAAGTCTGCTGTGGCTTATTTATCTAAAATGGGTGTAACCACTGGTACACTTCAAGTGGCTTTCAAGTCTAACGGACATTACACCGCATCTCTCAAAGGGAGAAGCATCAGTGGAACATACCAAGTAAATGGTGCTACCCTCACATTAGTAGCTCCTCAAGGCGTTGTTTCTGTTCCCGTAAATGCAAAAATTCAGGGAAATCAACTTCAATTGTCTGTACATGCCGACAAACTCCTTCCTTTGCTTCAAACATTCGTGGGCAATGTTTCGCAATCTACTCAACAGTCTGCCATGATTTCTAATGTGTTGAAGCAATATAAAGGTGTATTGATTGGTTTGAAACTCAAGAAGTAGTTTATCTTCTGAATCGTTTTTGTTTGTTCATAGTGAAAGAGTCCGTTGTCTAGATGATTCATCAGACACGGACTCTTTTGGTACATACTACTAATGAGAATGTAGCCCATTCTTCAAAAGTACTTTTCTCAAGGGGGGGGCAATACCACTACAATGGGACAGCACTCACGACGGCAAAATCTTCGTTATAAGGGAAGATGAACCACTTCTACATTCGCTCGTTTCAACAAAGCAAGGCCTTCGTGCAATCGATACTCACGGGCATAGACCACTCTACGAATACCAGCTTGAATAATGAGTTTAGAACACTCAATGCAGGGCTCATCCGTTACGTAAAGCGTAGCACCATCAGAGTTATTGCCCGAGCGTGCTATTTTGGTAATGGCGTTGGCTTCTGCATGGAGTACATAAGGAATTGTATTTCCATCTTCATCCTCGCAAATGTTCTCAAACCCCGAAGGAGTACCATTGAAACCATCAGAGATAATCATTTTATCCTTCACAATCAGCGCACCAACCTGTCTTCGCGCGCAATAGGAGTTTTCAGCCCAAATGAGTGCCATTCGGAGATAACGGTGATCTAGTGTATCTTTTTTGTCCATTGTTGATTGTTTTAGTTGGAGTAAGAGGGCAAAAGCGAGGGAAAATGAAGGCTTTCCAGTCTGTGACGTTTTAGAACGGATTAAGAACGGAGGCCGTCGCGTCGAAGCATTGCATCTATCGTTGCAGCTTGCCCTCTGAAATCGTTGTAAAGCGTTTGAGGATGTACCGTACCTCCGCGCGAAAGTATCTTATGACGGAAATCATTTGCCACCTCACGACTGAACAGTCCGCGTTCCACAAAAGCAGCAAAGGCATCGGCATCCAAAACTTCTGCCCATTTATAACTATAGTAACCAGCAGCATAGCCACCGCTCATGATATGGCCAAACTGCACGGTCATACAAGCCTCATCAATGGAGGGTAACAGTTGAACTGAAGCCCACGCTTTGCGCTCAAACTGACGAATATCTTCTTCCAGAGGAGTTGTCAGTGTGTAGTACGCCATATCAAGCAGACCAAAACTTACTTGACGCATACAAGCGTAGGCTGCATTGAAATTGTGCGC
Source organism: Prevotellaceae bacterium (assembly GCA_905371275.1). Lineage (GTDB taxonomy): Bacteria > Bacteroidota > Bacteroidia > Bacteroidales > Bacteroidaceae > Alloprevotella. The sequence goes on along the minus strand of CAJPLH010000167.1, from coordinate 573 downwards.
CTTGCGAATTCTTTCTATCAAATCTTGTGGCATATCCTCACCTGTTTGATAGTGCTTCGCAAAAGTTTGAAGGAATTCGGGGCGCAAAGCATAGTTCTCCATGAATTGCGAAGGAAGTTCCACGAAGTCCCAATATACATTTGTACCGCTTAAACTCTTGTAGTGGGTTTTGGCAAAGATTCCGTGCAAAGCGTGTCCAAATTCGTGCAAGAAGGTTTCAAGTTCGTCAAATGTGAGGAGAGATGGCGCGTTCTTTGTTGGCTTCGTAAAGTTCATAGTCACACTAACATGAGGGCGATGTTCACCTTGTTTGTCTATGAATTCTTCTTTATACGAGGTCATCCATGCGCCATTCTGCTTCGATGTGCGTGGGAAAAAGTCGGTATATAATACAGCCAAGAAGCTTCCATCTGCATCGTGCACCTCATAGGCTTTCACGTCTGGGTGATAAACAGGAATTTCGTTGTTCTCTACAAATGTAATGCCATAAAGTGTTGTGGCAAGACCAAAAACGCCATCTGTGACTTTAGACAACTCCAAATAGGGGCGCACCATTTCTGCGTCTAGGTTGTA
>CAJPLH010000166.1 GCA_905371275.1 Prevotellaceae bacterium | reverse complement strand
CCCGTATGGCACGATAACAACGGCATCGCAGGAACAAGTTTCTACTTCGACACCGTCAAAGAAGCAACGTTCAAAGTCACCACACGCGCTGCAAAAAATGGTAACTATGCTACCCTATATTTGCCCTTTGCCACCATCCTTCCCCAAGGATTGAAGGCATATAGCATCAAGGAAATTGTTCCCGAAAAAGAAGTCTTCATTGAACCTCTCGAAGGCAACATCCTACCGGCCAACACCGCGGTTATTCTTTCAAGTCAGCAAGCTGGAGAATTTGAGTTACGTCCCACCACTTGGCACGCACCTCTCACCACCACCCAACTCAAAGGAAGAAACCTCGTGTTCAAACCTTCGGAAAGAGATGCAGGAACGCAGTACTATGCCCTCACCATCGACACCGACACCAACAGCTTTGTGTTCCGTCGTGTGGCTAATTACATCGACATTCCTCGCAATCGTGCCTTCTTCACCCTCCCGCTTGGCACTCCTGCTCCCACCGTTCTCTCATTCCGAGAACCAGAAATTCTCTCAAAGGTGAAAGGAATCACAGAGCAACCCACTGCTCCCAATGCAGTGTTCAACCTCGCAGGACAGCGCATCAATGCCTCCTCCGCCAGCGGTGTGGTCATTTCACAAGGACAAAAGATGATTATCCAATAATCCTTGTCTACTCACTTCAAAAGCCGACCCTCTTCCACGAGCGGTCGGCTTTTTTTCCATCCATACTTCACCGTTTTCTCCCTCTCCTCACCACCCTCCTCTTCCTTCTTACATCACTCCTCAAATGCCTCTTCACAATCTAAAACGAGGTTAAGTCCTCTATATATCGCTTACTATATAAATTCTTTTTTCTATCTTTGTACTCTCACTAGTATTCAACAAGACGATTAAACTCATTATGATTTACGATTTTTCCACCATCACCAGCAAAGGCGCAGACTACCCACTCTCTCAACACAAGGGACAAGTACTCCTCATTGTCAACACTGCCAGCAAATGTGGTTTCACTCCCCAATTCGCAGAACTCGAACAACTCTATCAGCAATACAAAGATCAAGGCCTAGTCATTTTAGGTTTCCCCTGCAATCAATTTGCCGGTCAAGAACCTGGCTCTGGCAGTGATGCAGAAGCCGCCTGCCAACTCAACTATGGCGTCACCTTCCCCATCATGCAGAAGATTAAGGTGAACGGCAATGATGCCGATCCCATTTTCAAATATCTAAAGTCGCAAGCAGGTGGATTTCTCACCAATGCCATCAAATGGAATTTCACTAAATTCCTCATCTCACGCGATGGCACAGAAATTCGCCGCTACGCGCCCATCACCAAACCCAGCAAGATAGCAAAAGACATCGAAGCGATGTTGGCGCAGTCATAAGAACGATTCCTCAACATAAGTACAATGCAAAAGCATCACCGCTCACCAACCCGAAAGTTGATGAGCGGTGATGCTCGTTTTTGGAAAGAAGAAAACTATCCCAACTCCACTACGGTGATGCCAGCACCACCAAATTGGATGTGTTCATCGCGATAGTCGCGCACACCGGCCACAGTGTCGAGATATTGGCGAATCATCGTGCGCAATGCCCCAGTGCCCGTGCCGTGAAGAATGCGCACACGGTTCTGTTCCAAGAGCAAAGCATCGTCAATGAAATAGTTCACCGCCAACACAGCCTCCTCGCCACGCATACCGCGCACGTCAAGCTCCGGACGGAAATGCAACTTCTTCTCATACATCGCATCGCGCGTCTCTTTGCTCACGAAAGTAGATACCTGCGACACCGAAGGCTTCTCCACGGGTCGCGTCGTCACCTCCAAACGGTTCAGCGGCACAGTCGTCGTCATCACGCCAAACAACACGCGCACCGTTTTCCCATTGATGGTTTGCACACGGCCCACACTGTGTTGTCCTTTGATGCGCACATAGCAGCCCACTTCCACTTTGGCTTTTGGCACCACCACAGGCTGTGGATCATTCTTCTGTGCGATGGCACCGAGCAGCGAACCAAGGGCTCCTTGCGCCTTCTTGTGTTCCTTCTTGCGCTCTTGGCGGCGGCGAATCTGATCCATCTTGCGCGCAATAGCATCATCCTTCTGCTGCTTCTCGCTCGCCTTCACTTCCTCACGGAAAGCCTCGAGTTCTTGACGCGCCTCCTTCGTGCGTTCCTTCTCCGCTTGACTTTCGCGAATGGTGCGAATGGTGTTTTCGATGGCAGCATTCGAAGCCTGCAACATACGCTCAGCTTCTTGACGCGCATCGGAGAGCACCTCCTTCTTCTGCTGAGAAAGCGTGGTGAGTTCCTCTTCGTAGTGCGCAATGGTTTGCTCGAGTTTCTTCTCGCGGTCGTGGATGTTCTTACGCTTGTTCTCCCAATACATCTTGTCGCGCACAATGTCTTGGAGATACTTGTCGCTCATCACATAGTCCTTACCCACCAAATCAGCCGCATAGCGAATCACATCTTCGGGAAGACCAATTTTGCGCGCAATCTCCACCGCAAACGAACTACCGGGATTGCCTATTTGCAGCATAAAGAGAGGTTGCATCTTTGAGCGGTCGTAGAGCATCGCACCATTGATTACGTGTTCCGACTGCTCGGCAAAGTGTTTCAAATTTTGATAGTGCGTGGTGATGATGCCGCAAGCCTCACGCTCCACAAACTTTTTGAGAATCGCTTCTGCCAGTGCCCCACCGATTTGGGGTTCTGTGCCACTTCCAAATTCGTCGATGAGCAACAAACTCTTGCCACTGCAATGCTTCATCATCATCTTCATGTTGAGCAAATGCGAAGAATAGGTGGAAAGGTCGTTCTCCAAACTCTGTTCGTCACCGATGTCGATGAAAATGTCGTCAAATATGCCGCACACCGAGTTCTCACGCACCGGCACCGGCATACCACATTGCAACATATATTGCAACAGTCCCACAGTTTTCAAGCAAACGGACTTACCACCGGCATTCGGCCCTGAGATGAGCAAGAGTTTGGCACGGTTGCGCAGTGTCACATCCAGTGGAATCATCTTTTTGCCGTGACGTTCCAGACTCTGTTGCAAAAGCGGATGACGCGCCTGCACCCATTCTATGCAAGGCGAAGCCTGCAAGCGAGGCACCACCGACTCAAATTGTTCGGTGAAAATCGCCAAAGCACGGAGGTAATCAATATGCGCCAAAAACTGCATCGAGTGCAAAATGTCGCTGATGTGCGGACGAATCTCGGAAGAAAGGATTTGCAAAATGCGAATCACCTCACGCTTTTCCGCAGCCTTGAGTTCACGAATGCGATTGTTGGCATCCACCACCGCTGCGGGTTCTATGAACACCGTCTTTCCACTCGCACTCTCATCGTGAATGATACCTTTTATTTTACGCTTCAGCGCAGGAGCCACAGGAATCACCAAACGACCATCGCGAAGCGTAGGAGAAACATCGCGGTCTATGTAGCCTTCGGCTTGCGCCTCGTTGATGATGGAACGCAAACTATGGCTGATGTTGCGCGAAGTCACCTCAATGCTGTGACGAATGTTGAGCAATTCGGGAGTGGCAGTGTCCTTCACCTTGCCATATTTGTTGAGCACAAGGTCAATGCGCTTTATGATTTGCGGAAAAGCACTCACTCCCTCCGTCATACGTGCCAAAGCTGGATACACCACTTCAGACGAAATGGCATCATCTTCTCTCTGGCTCTCTTCGTTGGTAACTGGCGCGTCAGTGGTTTCTCCACGAGGTCGGAAAAACTGCACCAAGCTCACCACCGTTTGCAATGAGCGTTTGAGATCAAAAAGGTCGAGTTCTTCGAGATAAGTGCGTTCGGGGCGAATGCGCAACAGCGGTTGGCGCACATCATAAAAGTTTTCCTCGTACACCTCCTCTTCGGTCATGCGGAAGAGGGCAAATTCGCGTGCTTGTTCGAGCGATTCTTTCACCAACTCAAAATTGTTGGAAAACTTCACCTGATTGTCCACCCATTCCGTGCCTAAAGTAGACATACACCGCCCTTTGAGCAATGTTCTCACCTCGGAAAAACCGATTTTCAGTTCAAAATTATTGGGATATATCATGGGGTTCTTTCTATTTGTCTGCAAAGATACGAATAAAATGGCGCGTGCAAGATAAGAATGCAAGTTGGCTTTGTCAGAAAATGCAACCAACTACCTCCACACTCCTCATTTGTTGGGTCTAGATGGCAAAGCGTAGATAATCCCAAATCGCTCATTAGACCGTTATGGAGTAGATAACTTCCTTCTCTTTCTTATATATGGGTTAATGAATTCCAAAATCCAACTCTTTCGCACTTAAAAATCCACAAAGCTCATTCTTTCTTCGCGAAATCAATAGACTTTTCCTCTCGCGCGCGTAACGCGCACGCGCGCATCCTACAGAGTTTTGCATTTTTTGCTGTCACAAGTGTCACACAAACCACGAAAAGGAAAGAAAAAAATATGACAACTTCAACGCGCTGTATTCGGCGTCACACAATATGATTTGGGGAGGTAAATCATCGTTGTGTTAAAATACACACAAATGCATATCTAACTAACTAATTTCTAATAACTTACCAAAAGTCCGTGACACTTGTGACAGCAAAAAAGCGAAAACTCTTGTAAAGCGTGCGCGCGTACGTACGCGCGAGAGCAGACTATTACAGGTATTTTTACAATTCACTTTCCTCTCTTCTCTTTCCCCACCTTCCCCACACTCTCTCAAAAACGACACGTCACTTTACTAAAAACAACACGTCATTTTTCCGAAAACTACACGTCAATTTTACAAAAACAACACTTCAATTTTACAAAAACAACACGTAAATTTTCAAAAAACAACCCGGCTGTATTAAAACAACAACAGTAT
>CAJPLH010000165.1 GCA_905371275.1 Prevotellaceae bacterium | reverse complement strand
TCCTTATTGCTAAAAACCTCCGATTTCATCGCAACTCATCGCAGTGAGCGTCCAGAGTCTGTAGCCCTCATTCTTGCTAATCAAGGAGAAAAATTAGGATTTGACAAAGAGGAAGCGGCTTTTATTGTGCGACAGATAGAAGGTGCTCAAAAACTCTCGCAAAAAGTTCCCCGTTGGAGCGCAACACCACAATTTGTCTATCCCCCACGACTATCTTTGGAGCAGTGCAGTAGTCAGCGCGCCGCGGAGTATAAAGCCCAATTGATAGAAAAAATCAAATCTTCCACCCCTTCTTCTGCTCAAAGAGAATGGTCGATGGTAGATCTCACAGGAGGATTAGGAGTAGATTTTGCTTTCATTGCGCCCCACTTCGATTGCGCCACCTATGTCGAACAGCGTGAAGAACTCGTCCAGTTGGCGCAACACAATTTTCCCCTTTTAGGTTTGTCGCAAGTGGAATGCCGTTGTGGGGATGGAGTTTCCCACTTATCCTCGATGAAACCGGTAAATTTGGTGTATCTTGATCCAGCGCGTCGCGATGAGAATGGACGAAAAACGGTGCGCATCGAAGACTGCACCCCCAATGTTTTGGAGCTCCTGCCGCTCTTGCAACAGAAAACAGAATGGTTGCTTGTCAAACTCTCACCCATGCTCGATGTCCATCAAGCCATTGCATCGCTGAGTTGCGTGTCGGAAGTGCATCTCGTAGCTGTGGATGGAGAATGCAAAGAAGTACTCTTGCTGTGTCATTTGCAGATATTCAAATCCCACGCAGAAACATCTTCAGCGCAGGGGGAGAAAGCAGCAGAACAAACCATACATTGGTGTTGCAGCAGCGAGAAAGGCGAGTTTTGCTTCACGTCTGACGAAGAACAAACCACCGTCTGTCCCTTGGTGTCGCAAATATCGGACTATCTCTACGAACCCGATGCAGCCGTGATGAAAGCTGGAGCCTACAAAACATTTGGTGTGCGCTACGGTTTGCAAAAACTCCATCCCAACACCCATCTTTATATTGGTGATGAGGCGCGTGTGGATATTCCTGCGCGGTGCTTTCGCATTGTCGAAGTCGTAGGGTTTCAAAAGAAAGCCTTGCGCACCATCACCGCTTTGAAAAAAGCCAATTTGACCGTGCGCAATTTTCCCACCACCGTTGCTGAACTCCGCAAACGACTCAAACTTGCAGAAGGTGGTGAGCACTATCTCTTTGCTTGCACCACGGCCAACGAAGACAAGGTCATCATCATCACAGAAAAAGTAACAACGCCTTCCGTCACAGCGCAATAGTCTGTCACCTTCTGAGCCAATTTTGCTGCTAAAATCCAAAGTATCGCACAGGTTTCTATCTTTTTTTCTCCATCACGCATTTTTTTGTTGCAAGAAAAGGCTTCCGAAATAGATTGATTGTCAGTGTTTTATGTAGGGAAATATCTGGTGACTTGGAAAAAACGCATTTTCCGCAGAAAAAAAACGCATTTTCTTGTAACTTTTCCCATCCCTAGTCCGTCTTATATATAGAGGCATGAAAGAAATAGACTTCCAAAACGACCTGCTGCCGCTAAAGAATAAACTCTATCGCCTAGCGCAGCGCATCACCCTCGACAGTTTAGAGGCTGAAGATGTGGTGGAAGACACGTTGGTGCGTGTCTGGGAGCGACGTAGAACGCTCTCCGAAGTGGAAAATCTAGAAGTCTATTGCACGACCATCTGTCGAAATTTGGCACTCGACCGCGCAGAACGAAAAGATGCGCAGCATACAGCCCTCGACGATAGTTTGAATGCAACGGCAGATGCCGCAGCCCTTCCCGATGCACAGTTAGAAGCCGATGAACGATTGAAATGGGTGAGACGCTCTTTTGAGAAATTGCCCGAAAAACAACGAACAGCTCTACAGTTGAGGGACATCGACGGGCACACCTACCAAGAAGTAGCCACCGCGATGAATATCTCAGAAAGCGATGTCAAAGTGACGCTACACCGCGCCCGACAAACGCTAAAAGATATGCTCAGTCATCTCAAATTTCACCTCTAGTCTTCACAAGAAAATTCTCATCATGAACTACCAATACATTGAACAATTGATTGAACGCTACTTCGCCGCTGAAACTTCAGTAGCCGAAGAACGCATTCTCCGTGCTTTCTTCACGGAAGCAGAGTGCAACGTGCCCAGTCATTTGCAACAATACATTCCGCTCTTCCGTTTCACTGCCGAAGAAGCCGAAGTGCCCTCAGTGCTTGGTGAAGAATTTGATGAAAAACTCTTGGCGCGTTTGAGAGCCAAAGGCGATATGCCAGAGGTTCACGTCAAAGCCTTGAGAATGACCCTCGGTGCTCGCCTGCGCCCCTTGTGGAAGGCAGCCGCAGCCGTGGTACTCTTGATTGCAGTGGGAAGCACCGCTGAGAAATTCGTTGTTCAAACCACCGATGTGCCTCTTGACCTGCAAGCTGTTGGCACCATCCACAAAGCAGACAGCGTGGACAAGCACAATGTCTACAAACAATTGCAAAACGGCCTGAAAATGGCTGTCACCAACGACACACTCCCACAAGCGTCTGAAAGACCTTGACCCCTATATGAGATAGACTGATGCGCCAATTGCTTATTAAAACACCTCTCTGAACCCTTTGGTTTCAGTTCTCTCTCCCCTTCGTCCATCTGAACGATTCTCATAGCGTTCGTTAATGACGAACGATTACACCAGGAAGTAGCACTGCTGCTTTCTGGTGTGTCGTTTTTAGTCAGCTAGTTCGTCTATGTTAAACCCAAATCGGTTATTAGACCGTTATACATCAAATTCGGTTTAAAATCAGACAGAGCAAAAGTGGAACCATCACTCGTGGCATATGTCCCACAAACCCTCTTTTGTGGCTTTTGTTGAAACTATTTCAAGGAAAAAACAAGAGTTCCTTATCCCGAATTGGGGTTAATAGCATTCTATCAACTCATAAGATAGTGTTGCACTTGCTGGTTGACTCTACGGGGGATTTTACAAACAAGAAGTGCATTGACTGCTATGTGAAGAACTGAATGTAAAGGTTGCGGAATTGAGGGAATAGATAATAGTTCCTTTATAATGGAATCCGTTTATTTTTTATTCAACCACTTGTCAATATTAAACACAAAGGTGTAATCGTTCTGCACATTCTCAATCATGATGGGCATCAAGATGGTCATCTTCTTGCCTACATAACTTTCAGCACCATTGGCCATAGCTTCAGGCGTGCTATAGTAAGAAGGAATCAGGTTTGATTCTATCCAACCGCCATATGAACCTGAACTGAGGATTACATTGTCTGTAGGCAGCAGGATGTCAGACAGGCTTGCCCCCTTAGGTATGCTTGTGGCAGGTTGGCTGTTGTTGCGCTCAATGTACTTCACGCCCGCATGCATCACACGTCTGGTCTTACCATTGATGTCCACATAGCTGATGTCGTCCCAGTTAATCTTCATCGTGTGGGTAGATTTGTTCTTCAACTCGAAGTTGAACTTCTTCAACCCCACAAACCATACGATTTCGATAAAGTCATCTTCATAACGATATTTATCTACTTCACCATCCTTAAAGGTGACCACTTTTGTCTCGCCAAACTGCTTTTTAGCGTCGGCTGGACTTTCTACCGATGACAATCCTACAGAGTAAGATGCCATGTAACTTGTTACGCAAGAACTGAGCGTCAGCATTGAAGCGAACAATGCGAATGCCATAAGATAATTTTTCTTCATTGTAATTGAGTTTTTAATGAGTTATCTGTTGCAAATGAACAACCTATCTGTGCAGTCTTTGTGCATAAGTCGCGAAAACTTTCGTTGAGTCTGCCTACTGTTTCCCCCCAGTTGTCCCACGAGTGAGAGAAACAGGCGATTGTCATTGGTGCGCTTTTCCAAATCCTTTCCTTCTGCAAAGTCCTCTTCATTCATGCCTATGCCTTCTTCATCGCGGTCGAGGAGCTTGGTCGCCTTTCCAGCTTCGTCGATGCGGATGAGCCACTCTTCGCAAATCTCTTGAGCTGTGTAAGAAAATCTATAGCGATAATATTGCTTCCAGTCAAAAAATCGAGTTCATAGAGCGTGGGTGACTGAGCCTTTTGGGGATTCAGCGCGAAAGGATCATTGGGCAAGGCTTCTCCATTGTTCATCTTCACCGAACTGTCGACTAAATGTTTCATCATCGCCAGTCCGCGCACCACATTGCTCTTCCCGCTAGAGTTTGCCCCATAAATGGCAGCAGTGCGAAAATAGTGATGCTCGCCTTGCACTGCCACATTATCCTCCAAGTCTTTTACGTGGTTATCGGGAGTGAGGACGATACTTTTTTGCTCTGCAATCGAACGAAAATTCTCTATTGTAAAACGTAATAGTCTGTCCTTTGAATGATGTGAAAATGGAATGGATGGATAATAATGGGTTTCCCTGAATGCAAAGATACAGTTTTTTTTGATAACCGTTACTTGTGCTAGAAAAAAAAGAAAGATAATGGATGTTAGACGTTAGAGAGTCGCATACCCTTTCTGCTCGGCTTCGTCTACACTTCGTTTCGCCCGCCTCGGGCTAGCATGGTTGGAATCTACGCCGTGCTTTTTGTTCAATTCTAACTCATATTCTTTGCAGAAATCATCTGCAATACAATAAGGTTCCAAACTTTGAAGATAAGTATCACAGAGGGTTGTTTTATTGTTGTCTATTTGGTTGTCAATAACAAATATACGAAAAATAATCCTCTATTGGGACTTTTGTTGAGACTATTTTAAGGCAAAAAACAAGAGTACCTTATGCCGATTGGGGCTTCCTTGAGTAGTGACCTTTAATGGCGATGATATATTTCTGTGTTATATTAAACTGTCTGAGGAGTGCGGTAC
>CAJPLH010000164.1 GCA_905371275.1 Prevotellaceae bacterium | reverse complement strand
CCTAACTGGACACTCACTTATTCAGGTTTGTCTTCACTCCCAGCCTTCAAACGCTGGTTCCGTGCATTCAACATCAACCACAGCTACCGCAGTCTCTACAACGTAGGTTCTTATAGCAGTTTCCAAAACTATCGCGCCACCATAGACGGACTCGGGTTTATCAACAATGTAGAAAATGGGCGTCCTCAACCCTCCTCACAGTTCGACATTTCGACCGTGAGCATCAACGAAAACTTCTCTCCTCTCTTGGGAGTTAATGCCACCTTCCACAACAATATGACGGCAAAACTCGAAATGCGACGCACACGAGTGCTCACACTCTCTATGGCTTCTCAATTGCTCACCGAAACCCACTCCAACGATGTGGTGTTTGGGGTGGGATATCGCATCAACGACTTCAAATTCCCCACGTTTGGTGATAATGGTATCAAAGGAAAAGGCAAAAAATCTCGTAACTCATCTACTTCTTCCTCTACCGATTATTCCAACAGCAGCAACTATTCAGAGGATGTATCGGGAGGTTCCTCCGATGGTTTTGCGCATTCTCTCAACATGCGTCTAGACATCTCCTTGCGCGAACAAAGTGCACTCCAACGGAACATTCTCACCACAATCTCTCAAGCCACCAGCGGCAACAGTGCTATACAAATATCCTTCTCAGCCGACTATGCCGTGTCGCGTTTCTTCACCATCTCTGCCTACTACGAACGTCAAATGAATCGTCCTCTTCTGACCTCTTCCGCCTTCCCCACCACAGTGCAAGACTTCGGTCTCAACCTCAAATTCCAGTTGGCGAGATAAAGAGACAAAGAGCAGTGAGCATCTACAAAACACAATTCGGGGCTACGCAAGACAACACTTGCATAGCCCCCATTCTTAATCAAATCTGTAGGTCTAATTACATGCTGATTTGAACTATACGCCTCCAAAAGGAGATGCTGCAAAAACGAGTTTTACCTCCTCCTTATGTTTTATTTCAGAAGTTCGTTTCTTTCCAAATAGGCAATGAAACCTTGGATAATAGTTTCGTTACGATGAAGAATGTCTGTTTCTGTAAATTCGTTTTTCTCCGTTGCCATCGCCAAGAGTTCAGAGATGAGTGTAGGACTCTTTTCGCCCTTCCCCCCTTGTATTCCTTTATAAGACCTTGCTTTATCCGTAAATCTATAGTCTGAAGCTCTGATATTGATGCGCTGTTCAAGCAAAGTTTTGTTGCCCAGAAGCTCTGCATTCCATTCATCTTCTAAAGGCTCATTCTTAACCCGATTTCTCGCATAGATATGCTCAATGTCAAATTTGCAGTCAATAGAGAGCAACCCTTGTTGGTGGTGCTGACAAGTCCACCATGTAATCATAGAACGAGTGATTTGTCGCTGATTGAGAAATTTATAACTCTTGAAAATGTTTTCGATATTGGTTCTCTCAAATTTGAAATCAGAGAAGGTTACCTCATTCCCATTGATGATATTCACCATTTCTCGGTAAATGGGCGTACGAAGAGCATTTACACCTGGATTCGTCAGAGCATATGCCCAAATGAATCCAATAGTCCGTTCCAGAAATCTCACGAAAGCACTCTCCTCCAACGATTCGTCAGACTGTTTGTTATGCATAAAATAGACAGACACAAAATAGTACCACATACCATTAGGTGCATAATTCAGAACAAACAGAAGTTTTAGCACCTTATGAGAAAACCGCTTTAAATCTTGACTCTTGACAGCATACCAAAACTTTATAAGCACTTCTAGTTCATCTAAAGTTGTCTCATTCTTCAAGGCTTTGTAGGCATCCTTTTCATAAAACCGACGCAAGGCCTCCGTAGTCGTATTTGTATTTCCTTGTTTAGCTCGAAGAAAGTACATATACAGCGTGAAGAGTTCGTCTAAAGGAGAATCCTTGCTTGAATTAAAAGTTACTGAAGACAATCGCTCTAGCTCTCGCCAGCGTTCTATAAACTCCTCTCTTTTGCCATTTTGTGAATAGAATTTATAGAACTCAGCTTTGAAAATGTCTGCGTCAGAGAGAGGTTTCCCTCTATCGTTCAGTGTGGAGAAAATCCGTAAGGCCGTGTCTTGATTCTCGGCTTCAATAGGCAATAAAATGCAATTACTAAGAATTCTAATCGGTAGATAAGGGAAAAATGTAGGATAATTTGCTAAGAAATCATCAATCTTCTTTTGAAAGAAACGATAGTTTTCAGCATATCTACTTTTGTATTTATTGGAAGCTTCACCTTTTTTGAGAATATCCAAGAACTCATCTTTGTCATCATCTGTAGCTACGGCAGAATCGATTTTCAGAGCTTCTTTGTCTGGTTCATCAAATTCATTGGTCTTCCAAACGCATTGCTCTATCATCTTCCGCATACTCTTAGTTCCATTATCCTTCATCACTCCCGAGCGCTCATAGAAAGCTCTCAACAAAAGCATTAACGTGGTGAGACGTTGTTGCCCATCAATAATTTCCTGTTTACCACTTTCATTCTTGAAAGTAACAATTGGTCCAAGAAAATACTCCTCATCCTTCTTAAAATTGGTTGCATCATCTTCGGGAATTGCAAACAAAAAAATGTCATCCCAAAGTGTTTGACACTCTGCTTCGCCCCAAGCATATGGACGCTGATAGTCGGGAATAAGAAAATCCGTTTTTTTGTCCGCAAAAAGTTGCTTGATAGTCTTTTGATCTATGTTAAGCTTCGACATATTATTATCTTTGGTTGAATGTTATTGTTCTCTTGATTGTTGTCTTTAAGCATAGCCCAACTCCCCCCTCCAATGATACAAGGCATGATGATCATTGTTTGAGAAGTTGCGATTTTCCTATCCGCAAATATACATCAGAAATTTTGATTTCACAAAAGAAATGACTGTATTATCGTCCGTAGACTCAACCAGCAAGTGCAAAAACTTATTTTTACACCTCATACGACTAGTTTTGCAATGGCTCATAGACCAACGGCTATGGCCTCGCACATATCGAGCATAAGTCAATTCGTTTGCTAAGCACATCACAACTGAGTGCTTGTTTTCAATAAATGACAGGTCACTTTTCAAAAAACGACATAATGTTTTTCATAAAACGACATGATGTTTATCATAAAACAACTTGATGTTTTTCATAAAACGACGTGTGGTTTTTCATAAAACGAAGTGTTGTTTCAATTGAGCAAAGAAGAATGAACAAAAAGAAATTGTGAAAATCTTCATAATCACCTTCTCTCACGCGCGCGCATACGCGCGTATGTACAGGGGTTTTCGCTTTTTTGCTGTCACAAGTGTCACAGTCTTTATGGTAAATAGCTATGCAACAGTTGATTAGGGTTCGTTTTAAGATTTATTTTAACAGTCTAGTGATTTCTACCCCGAAATTCGATGGAATGTGAGAAGGAAATACGCTTTATCGTCTTTCTTCTTACAGTCATCTCGTCCTTAACTCTGCGCGTTTTTTGCGCATTTACACCCCACGTGTGACACTTGTGACAGCAAAAAATCAACATCGCTGTTGGAAGGCGCGCATATACGCGCGCGCGTGAATATCCAACCCTCTACTGTCACTTTGCTTTATCCCTGTTTTGGGTGAAGTGCAATCACACATTCATTACCATGAGATTTTGGAAGACGTAAATAGCAAAATGAATACATCTCAAAAATTATTTGTCACTTTTCGGCGATTTATTCACTCTTTGGGGCTATATCTTCCCATACACATATAGAGAGCAACGAGAAAAAGTAGATGGATGTGCGAGAAATGCAGGCACAGGAAATGGAGAATACGAAAACAAAAATGGACGGGAGGAGGGTTGAACCCAAATCGGTTATTAGATTCTGAACTTATTGCATTGGCTTGTTGAGCAGATGGTTGGTTGTGAGTTCGAAGGCGTAGCGGGCTACGGCGAGAACGAACAAGAAACAAGATGCCAACAAGAAAATGAAATAAGGTAGAAAGTTATCGTACCTATAACGAATTGCACTATAACGGTCTAATTACCGATTTGGGTTGATAAAAAGGTGGACACTTCACGAGGAAGTATCCACCTTGAAAGGAAAAGCGACACTATGCGCTTGGGAAATATGAAATGCGAGAGTTACTGACTCAGACTCCGTAAGAGAAGGTGTCGAGATAGCTGTAGACACAACCCAAGATGCCGAGGAGCAAAACGCCTGCTACGCAAATGGCGATGGCAGTGCGAGAATAACAGTCACTCTTGAATGTGGCGATGGGATTCTCACTAGGATTGATGTACATTGCTTTCACAATGAGGAGATAGTAGTAGAGTGAAATCACCGTGATTGACTATCTCGAGGGTGACCACGAAGCCTTGATTGCACATTTAGTGTAAGGTAATAACGTGCAATAAAGGCTATTGCATTCGTTGCTAATTCGAAAAGAGACCGCATCAAAACGCTTTGGTTTTGATGTGGTCTTTTCTGATGCGGTCTTTTCGAATGTCAAGAACGATCGCTGATGTCTATCTCCATCGAGATAGAGCTTAAGGTTTAGCGTCCTAGATAGACTTTCTTGCCATTAACGATGTAGAATCCAGCAGGGAGGTGTTGGGTGTTGCCATTCACGCGCTTTCCTTGAAGAGTAAATACTTTTGTAGCATTATTTCCATTATAGCCTACTCGTCCTATAGCCGTAGGTTTGGGTTGAGTGAAATAGCCTGTTTTGGGATTCGCCATTCTCACATCGGTTATATTTCTATTAAACGGCACGGCTCCCTTTAATTTGCTGCAAAAAAGGAACATATCTCGGGATTTCTCACATTCCCACGTACCTGCACTGTATATCGTAGTCAAATTAGAGCACCAAGCGAACATACTCCCCATAGACGTCACTGCAGAGGTGTTGAAGCTAGAAAGGTTCAA
>CAJPLH010000163.1 GCA_905371275.1 Prevotellaceae bacterium | reverse complement strand
GCTTCGAGCGCAGGAATGTCTGTTTGCTTCAAAGCACTCTTGATGGAAACCACGTCTTCGAGCACTTCGAGGTTCTTGAAGTTCGCCAACTCAGCCTTGATGGTCTTCGCAGCAGTGGGAGCCCAAGTAGTATTTTCCATGATGGCAACACGACGCTTGGTAAAACCTTTGAGACGAAGTTTGTGGGTAAAGTGGTGCATGGGAGGGAACACTTCTGAGTCGTAGCTAGAAGCAGCCAACACAAGTTTGCCGAGACGGAAAGCATCGGCTAGTGCATGGTCGATAGAACCACGGCACAAATCGTGGAGCACCACTTCGGAAGCGCCCTTTTCACGGAAAACTTCAGCCAAACGACGAGCAGCGACCTTAGTACCTCCGTGGATGCTGGCGTAAGCAATGACAATGCCTTCAGGATTTTCGGGCACATATTTAGACCAAAGACCATAGAGACGAAGTGCCTCAGCCATTTCACCATTGCGGAGGAGAGTGCCGTGGAGTGAGCAAATGACCTCGATGTCAAATTGAGCAGCCTTTTCTAATACCTTAGAAACTTGCATACCATATTTACCGCAGATGCTGAAATAGTAGCGACGAGCTTCTTGCGCCCAATCGTTGGGATGCGCATCGTAGGTACCGAATTTTCCGAAAGCATCGGCAGAGAAGAAGGCTTTATCACCATCGTCATAAGTCATGATGACTTCGGGCCAGTGCACCATAGGTGCGGTGATGAAGTGCAAGGTGCGACCACCTAGTTCGAGGGTGCTACCATCGGTGACGGTGATAGAACGATCGGTGAGATCGAGACCTTCGTTGAACTGAGCAATGAAAGCCAAACCTTTGGCACTCGCCACAACTTTCAAATTGGGATATTTGTTGATTGTGTCGGCAATAGCACCAGCGTGGTCGGGCTCTACGTGTTGCACCACGAGATAGTCGGGTGTACGTCCTTCAAGCGCTACTTGAAGATTCACCTTCCACTCCTCAGCACAACGTGCATCAACAGTGTCCATGATGCAAACTTTTTCATCAAGAATCACATAACTGTTGTAGCACATACCTTCGGGAGTGCGATATTGGCTCTCGAAAAGGTCGAGATCGCGATCATCAGTACCAATGTACTTGATGGTGTTTGATACAAAAGGAATCATATCAATTTGAGTTTTATAGAATGACAGAAATACTTGTGTCGAAAATAATGAGCAAAAGAATGAGAGCCCCCATTCAGTCCAAAGGTAGGGACAAAACAGTTGCCACTGTGGTCAGTACTTCCCCAAAATCGCTAGACAATGTCGGCAACAGCGCGGAGATAATTGCGAAAATTGCCTGCTTTTTGTACAGCTTTGAAAGGTTTTCGTCCAATTTCGGGTTCGAGATAATCCCAAAATGTGCGCAACTTTTGGTGCAGTTGTGCTTCGCCTGGAATGATGCGTGCAAAGTGAGCATGGAGAGCTTCGTGCAATTGATGAAGCAAACGAATGCGCTCATGGCGTGGCCATTCTCCTCCACTTTGAAGTTCTACCCCCATCGAAGGACGCGCCAACAATCCGCGCCCTATCATGATGCCGGCAAGTTGCGGAAAGCGTTGATGCAACTGCAACACCTCTTCGGGAGAAGTGAGGTCACCATTGTAAACCAAAGGCTTGGTGCATTCAGCAGCAAAAGCCGAGAAGGCCTCCCTGTCGGTTGACCCCTTGTATCCCTGCGTGCCGATGCGTGGATGCAACGCAACTTGCATGATGGGTGCCTCGTTGATGAGCGGCAACAGACGCTGTGCCACGGTGGAATCGTCCCAACCGAGTCGAAGTTTGATGGAAAATTGCACCTCAGGGTGCTGTTTCATCTCTGCAAACATAGCTGTTATGTCGTCCGTTTTTGCCAAAAGTCCACAACCGCGTCCGTGCTTCGCTTGGAGGGGAAAGGGACATCCCATATTCAAATCGATGCGCTGATAGCCTTTTTCTACAATCAACTGAGTGAGGATACGAAATTCGGCTAGATTGGCAGCAATGATTTGGGGCACCACAGGAACATTTTCGTTGTGCTCGGGCGCGATGTCACGCAAATCTTTGGAGCGTGGTGCGCCATGTTCGAGTCGCACAAAAGGGGTGTAGTAGAAATCGACTCCACCAACGAGTTGATGGTGCAAACGTCGATAAATATCATCGGTATATCCCTGCAAGGGGGCGAAATGCAACGCAATCATAGGGCAAAAATACAACTTTCTTCTGAAATTCACCTCTTGTCCGACAAAAATGACCTATTTTTGTAGTCTTATTCTCTGTAAACCTATGTATTCAATCTCATCCATCCCCTATTTTGGTGAATCGCTCTCGCTGATTGTGGCCGCGATGTGGACAACGAGTGCGCTATTTAGCGAAGTTGCCACCAAACGATTGGGGGCAAATGTGGTGAATGTGTGGCGAATGATCATGAGCATGTCGATGATTGCGGTGTTGCTTTTCGTTTTCACTGGAAATCCTTTGCCACCACCGGCCTCTTTCTCCACGTGGATTTGGCTTTTGCTCTCGGGGATTGTGGGATATGTGTTTGGCGACTATTGCTTGTTCAACGCCTATCACCTCATTGGTTCGCGATTTGCTCAACTGTTCATGACCATTTCCCCTGCGGCAGCCGGCCTGGCAGGTTGGATTTTCATGGGGCAAACCCTCTCTTGGATGAGCATTTTGGGCATGACGGTGACGAGTCTGGGCATTGCGCTATCGATTTTAGGGAAATCGGAACAAACGGCAGCCCACAACGCAAAGAAGCATCGCGTGGAATTGCGCCTTCCCATGCGTGGGGTTTTATATGGTCTCGGCGCAGGTTTGGGACAAGGACTGGGTTTGGTGCTTTCGAGTAAAGGTCTTCAACAATATGATTTGAATTTGAAAACCTTGTCTGCTGCGCAAATCGACACCTATAAGATGCTCCTTCCTTTTGCTGCTACTTTTGTGCGTGGCATTGCAGGGTTGGTAGGTTTTTCCATTGTACTCATGATGGCCGGCAAAGTGCAACAGTTCAAAACGAGTTGGCGAGACACGCGCGGTTTGGGCATTTTGTCGTGTGCCGTTGTCTTTGGCCCCTTCGTGGGCGTTTCTCTCTCGTTGATGGCCACTCGCTACACTTCGGTGGGTGTGGGCATGACACTGATGTCGTTGAGTCCGATATTGATTCTTGCTCCAGCTCATTGGCTCTTTGGACACCGCATCACGCTCCAAGAAATCGTTGGTGCGTGCATCAGTCTGTTCGGAGTAACGCTGTTCTTCATTGGTTAGCCTAGACTTCTTGCAAGACAGGCTCCTAGTTCTATGATCTCAAACTTTTGTTTTTAATATGATTTCTCTCAAAACTCTCTTTGTAGCACTCTGTTGCACTCCCCTCCTTGCAGCAGCACAAGAACTTTCTCTGCAAGAAGTGCCCGATGCGCAACGCTATATTTGGCAGAACTGGCAACAACAAATGCAATGCTCTAACTCGGCTTTTTCGATTCTGCAAAAAACATCGCTTCCTTCTCTCGAACAACCAGCTTCTGAAAGCCAGCTCCTTCCCAAGCAATTAGAAGATCATGCTGAACTTCAATACTATGTTGGCACGAAGGGTGAACAACCCAAGGAAGGTTATCCCCTTTTCCTCTATTTACATGGTAGCGGTCCTGCTAATGATGAATGGGCGGCTGGTCTCTCTCTGGCACGCCAATTTGACGATGCGCCTTCTCTCTACGTCATTCCCAAAATGCCTAATCCTTATGGCGACTGGTATCGATGGTATCAACAGTCGAAACAATGGGCATGGGAGGAAATGTTGAAACAAGCGATGGCATCGCCAAACATCAACCCCAATCGCATCTATGTCTTTGGCATCTCCGAAGGGGGCTATGGTTCGCAACGCTTAGCTTCTTATTATGCTGACTATTGGGCTGGCGCGGGTCCTATGGCTGGCGGAGAACCTTTGCGAAATGCGCCTGCCGAAAACTGCCAACACATTGCCTTCTCCCTACTCACGGGTAGTCGCGACTATGGTTTTGGACGCAATCTCATCACAACGGTAGCTAAAGAGACTTTCGACAAATTAGAAAAACAATATCCCAATACTTTCAACCACCGCATTGAGTTGCAACAAGGGCGTGAACACGGCATTAACTATAATCCCACAACGAGTTGGCTGAAAGCTTTCCACAGAAATCCTCGTCCTAAAGATTTTCTCTGGGAAAACTTCCCCATGGGTGGTCGCTACCGCAATGGCTTCTACAACCTTCGCGTAGATGAATTCCCCAAATCACCCGAAGTAGCCGCTACTAGCCCTGGAGCTACCAACGACTATGACGGAAGATCTTCACGCTACTTCCATCACCTGAGCATCAACAAGAACGAAGTGCGTCTTACGGTGCAAGAAGTTACGTATACGGTGACTGACAATGTGCCAGAAACGAGCATTCCGATGAAGTTTAAACGCTCTTACACTCCTGCAAAATCAGGTTCATACACCATTTTCTTGGACAGCACTTTGGTGGATTTATCGCAACCTGTGAAAGTGTGGGTGAATGACAAAAAGGTCTTTGAAGGTAAACTGAAATGCGATGCGAAGTATATTAAGGAAAGCCTTGAACTATTCCACGACCCCGAAAGATTGTTCCCTGCTGCAGTATCAGTGAAACTCTAAACTGCAATGAAATTTACAACTCCTATTGACATTGCTCCATTCCCCTTCCAACTGACTCCGCAATCGCACATCGTTGTGTTGGGGTCTTGCTTTGCAGAACACATCGGGCAGCGATTGGCGCATACGCTTCCCGAAGAACAAGTGTGCGTGAATCCTTTTGGTGTGCTTTATCATCCCATAGTTTTGGCACGGGCGCTGGATTTGTTGGCTTTCCCTCGTCCGCTGCCG
>CAJPLH010000162.1 GCA_905371275.1 Prevotellaceae bacterium | reverse complement strand
CTATTTTAGATGTTGAGGTGGTGTCGCGTGAGAAATAGAGTCTATCGAGCGAATCGTTGCCATTGAACACTTCGTCTTCAGTACCATCTCCCACCACCAAGGTAAGGGGGATATTAACATTAAGTTTGTCACCCTTGCGCACTTCTTTTCCTCTCGCCTCAACGGCATAAACCCAATCGAGGTCGCCACGGATGCGACGAATGGGAGTCAAACGAAAGCCGAGGATTTCAAGTCGCATTTTAGCTTCGCGCAAAGAGCAATTATCGGCTATATCGGGAAGGGTTACGGGACGTGGCGAAGCGGCATTCACCGTGAGACGAATCAAGCGGTTCACTTTGACTTGATATCCAGGTTCCAAATCTTGATCGAGGATAACATCGGCCAATTCTCGCGGATTATAGCCAGTGTCCACCACTTCACCTCGCATTCCTAAAGCCTCTAGTTTACGCATCGCTACCTCAGTGCGTTGCCCACGCAAATTAGGCACAGCAATGGTTTCGCCGTGATGCGTGTAGAAATTGAGGAAGACGAACACTCCCACGATGACCACCACAAGCGTGAGGAGCATCGCTAGGAGATTGCCCCATAAATATCGCCCGGTTATTCTTTGGTAAAATTCTTTGACGGTCATAATACTGCAAAGTTACAGTAATATCTCCAATATACAAAATATCCCTTCAAGAAAGAAAGACCATTTTCAGATTATCGAAGCGATGGTGTGCAAACGATTACACAATCCTATCTTGCATTTATCCAAAAGAAAAACAACTCCTCATCTATCCCCAAAAGTCAGATTTTTCACAACAAAAAAAGAGCAACTCTTGCGAGCTACTCTTAGTAGGTTCAATCTTCAAAATAAGGTAGAAGGTTTACTTCTTACCGTGTACTTCGTCAGATACAGTGAGCTTCTTGCGGCCCTTAGCGCGACGAGAAGCCAAAACACGACGACCGTTTGCAGTCGCCATACGCTGGCGGAAACCATGCTTGTTGTTTCGCTTGCGATTGTGGGGTTGGAACGTTCTTTTCATTGTTGTTTTATATCGATATTATTATTATTCATGAGCAACGGCTCAGCCATCAAATGATAACTTAGGCCATTCGAGGTGCAAAGTTAGCACTTTTTCTTCGCACAGCCAAAAAATCTGCACATTTTTCACAAACACCTTATTATTTTCCGGCTATTGCTACGAGATTAGTCTTGTGCAAAACGCTTTGCTTGTTCCGCAATCAAGGCTTCGTCATCGAAGTAGTTGATTTTCATAGCGCGGCGCACATCAGCCAAAGTGTCTGCTGCCACGGCACGAGCGTCTTCGCAACCACGACGAAGCATATCGTAGATAGCTGGAATGTCTTTTTGGAACTCAAGACGACGAGCGCGGATGGGTTCAAGCGTTTCATTGAGCACCTTTTCCAAGAATTTCTTGCACTTCACATCGCCAAGTCCGCCACGCATATAGTGCGCTTTCATCTCATCGAGATTAGCATAATCGGGGAAATAAAGTCCGAAGTGTTCATCACGACAGAACGCATCGAGGTAGGTGAAAACCGTGTTACCTTCCACATGACCGGGATCGTTCACCGAGAGGTGAGTAGGGTCAGTGTACATCACCTTCACCTTCTTCGCCATTTCGTCAGCGGTCTCGGAGAGGTAGATGCAGTTGCCCAAAGACTTTGACATTTTCGCCTTACCATCAATGCCTGGAAGACGCAAGCAAGCCTGATTGTCGGGGAGCATAATGTTGGGTTCTACGAGCGTATCTCCATAAATATGATTGAAACGGCGCACAATTTCGGTGGCTTGTTCAATCATCGGACGTTGGTCCTCACCCACTGGCACCACATTAGCGCGGAAAGCAGCAATGTCTGCTGCTTGAGAGATGGGATAAGTGAAGAAGCCCACAGGGATGCTTCCTTCAAATCCGCGCATTCCAATTTCTGTTTTCACCGTGGGATTGCGCTGCAAACGACTCACCGTGACTAGGTTTTGAAAATAGAACGCCAGTTCGCAAAGTTCAGGAATTTGACTTTGGATGAAAATGGTGACTTTCTCAGGATCTAGACCACAAGCGAGGTAATCGAGTGCCACTTCAACCACGTTTTGGCGCACCTTTTCGGGGTTGTCTGTGTTGTCGGTCAAGGCTTGAGCATCGGCAATGAAAACAAACATTTTGTCGAAATCACCTTGATTTTGGAGTTCCACACGACGACGGAGCGAACCCACATAGTGACCTATATGAAGACGACCTGTGGGACGGTCGCCAGTGAGCATAATTTTGGGAGTTGCCATAATTTTATTCTTTCATTTGTCTGCAAAATTACGATATTTGCGTGGAATAACCAACTCGCTGTGCAGAATTGCCGAGGGTTTAGTTCAAATCGGTCAACGCGCTGCACCATAACGGTCTAATGCTCGATTGGGCTTTAGCACTCAATCGTGAGCCCATCATAGGCAAAACGAAAACCCTCAGGCAACTGTTTGTCCATGTCGGCCTGTCGCCCTGCAGTGTGGCACATGTGGATGAAATAAGTGTGCTGAGCCCCCACTGCACGACCGAAAGCAATGGCCTCATCTATGGTCTGATGCGTGGCATGAGGTTCATGGCGCAGCGCACTCACCACTAGGGTTTTCACCCCAGCGAGTTTTTCCATTTGTGCTTCGCCCAATTGCGACATATCGGTGAGATAAGCCAGAGCACCTATGCGAAAACCGAGAATCGGGAGTTTGCCATGAAACACACGGATGGGCATTATTTCATTCTCGCCAATGGTGATGGGGGTGTTCACGTCCAAATGATTCATGGTGAGTTTAGGAGCACCGGGATAATGCTTATCGCCAAACACATAGCCCATGTGGCTGATGATGGGTGCGGCCACATTCGGTTCTGCCCAAACATCGATGGGATGAAAATAGCTGAAAGGGCGCAAATCATCGAGTCCCGCCACATGATCGAAATGCTCGTGGGTGAGTAGCACGGCTTCAATGCGCGGCATGGCATAATCAAACCGTGGTGCTTCGTGGAGTCCCAATTTGCACGCTTGTTCATCGCTCATTTCATTCGTTTTGCGCACAGAATAGGGAATGGAAGTGCCTTCCGAGTAAGGATGTTCTGCCATAAATCGCAGCATTTGCCCCCGAAAATCTGGTCCACAATCAATGAGAATCAGTCGTTGGTCGTCTGTTTCGATCAATGCCGAACAGCGCAATCGTTTGTCTCGGGCATCCTCTGAACAACAAACGCTACAGGAGCACCCCATTTGTGGGACACCAATGGAAGTCCCAGTTCCTAGAAAATGAAGTTTCATACTTCTCTATGCTTATTTTAGATGCGAAGTTACACATTTTTATCGGGGCTATCAAGACCATCTAACTAGAAATCTGTATCTTTGCAAACCTTTCGCTCGAAAAGTCTTACCTTTTCGGCTATTTCATCTTCCCCGAAAAAACATTCACAGATTTCTCAGAACTCTCCCTCACCATTCACGCTTTCATATGTCGCAAAACGCATCATCATCACAATCTCCCAAGTTGCTCACCAACTATTCCTACCGAGACATTTGGAAAATAGCCTTTCCAGTGCTCATCAGCGTTTTAGTGGAACAGCTGATAGGCATCACCGACACGGCCTTTTTGGGACGCGTGGGCGAAATTGAGTTGGGAGCTTCAGCCTTAGGGGGCATTTTCTTCATTGTGGTGTTCATGCTCATTTTGGGATTTTGCTCTGGGGCACAAATCCTCATGGGACGCCGCAATGGCGAAAAAAACTATCAAGACATCGGTGTGGTGTTCTATCACAGCCTTGCTTTCCTCACTGTCACCTCCACAGTGGTTTTGGTGCTCATTCAATGCTCCGGCACTTTTTTATTATCGCATCTCATCAGTTCGCCCAAAGTCTTTGAAGCTGCGTGGACCTATTTGGAGTGGCGCATGTGGGGCATCTATTTTAGCATGGTAGCCTGTCTGTTTCGCGCCTTTTTCATTGCCACCACACAAACGGGCACGCTGAAATTCAATGCAGTTGTGATGGTGTTGTGCAATGTTGTGTTTGACTATCTGCTCATTTTCGGCCATGGTGGATTTCCTCAACTGGGCATTGCTGGAGCTGCCATAGCTTCTGCCCTGTCCAGTGGATGCTCCATGCTCTTTTTCATTGTCTACACTTGGTGGAAAGTCGACTATCGCAAGTTTGCCCTCCACCGCCTTCCTCAATTCAAGTGGCGACTTCTCGGCAAAATGCTCAACATCTCCATTTGGACGATGGTGCAAAACTTCCTTTCGCTCGCCACTTGGTTCATTTTCTTCATTGCTGTGGAGCATTTGGGCTCGCGCGAACTCGCAGCTACCAATGTGATGCGCGCCATTTCCAATTTCATGTTTGTGGCTCTCGTGGCTTTTTCCTCCACCGCCTCCACACTCACCTCCAATCTTCTCGGAGCGGGGTTGCGCGAAGCCATCACTCCCATGATCAAACGCTGCATTCAAATGGCGCTCATCGCCATCATTCCGCTTTGGATCATTTTGTTGATTTTCCCCACACCCATCATCAGCATTTTCACCAACGAAGCGGCCACCATTGCTGCCTGCATCTCCCCCCTTCGGGTGCTGAGCCTTAGTTTCGTCGTTCTCATCCCGGGTTTCATTCTTTTCAACTGCATCTCGGGATCTGGCAACACGCGCTCCGCACTGGCCCTCGAACTCTTTGCGCTTTTCTTCTACACGGTCTATGTGGGTTACGCCATTTTCTACCAACATTGCTCCCTCACGGTGGCCTGGGGTGCCGACCTGCTCTATTCTTGCACTCTGCTCTTGGGCAGCACGTGGTACATCAAACGCGCCAATTGGCTCAATAAGCAAATCTAACTCACGCAAAGATAAAACTCTGTGAAGGTGC
>CAJPLH010000161.1 GCA_905371275.1 Prevotellaceae bacterium | reverse complement strand
TTTTATGAAAAACGACACGTTATTTTATGGAAAACAACACGTCGTTTTGATGAAAACAAGCTGTTGTTTTTAGGGCTACTATGGGTTGCCTGAGAATGAAGAACTTAGGGAGTTTCTTCTAAGAGGGAAGGCGTGTTTTGTTCCTCTTCGCTAGAAGGAGCAACGTCGGGTTGCACGTCAGGACGAATGTGCGGGGTGTCGAAGCCTTGCGTTAGGGCACGGCATACAGCGTCTTGGAAGTTTCGTCCTTCGGCAGTGGTGCGCACGCCTTGGTTGATGATGGCAAAACACAATCGGTGGCCGTTGGCAGCCATGGCATAGCCCGTGAGAGAACTCACCCCTTCGAGAGTGCCCGTCTTGGCACGCACATTGTCTTGGGCAGTAGTGCGACGACACCGCGATTGCAAAGTGCCATCGCGCCCCATGATGGGGAGGGCTGAAGAGAGATGCGTGAAAATCTCTTCGTTGTTGGCTGCGTGGCGCAACATTGCGACGAGGAGTTGAGGGGTGACATAGTTGTAGAGCGATAAACCGCTGCCGTCTGCTACGGTGTAGTGGGAAGGTTGCAAGCCACAACGGCTGATGAGACGATGCACCACTGCGGCAGCGTCTTTGTGTGTGGCATAGGGACGTTTAGAGAGTGCAGCAAGTTGATAGAACACGGCTTCTGCACACTGATTGTTGGAGTCTTTGAGCATAGGGCGCAACACTTGGTCTATGCTGTGTTTGCGTTCTGCTAGGAGAATTGCTCCTTTGGGCAAAGTGGAGCGTCGTATGGTGCCCTCGAGAGTGATGCCTGCGCGGAGCAATTGTTCTAAGAAATGATCTGCCCAACTGTCGTTGCCGCGATAGAGCAACGGAGTGAGGGGCTTGTTTTTGTCGTCCCAACACCAGCCCCATCCGAAACTTGTGGTGTCTTTTTGAGAAAGGTCGAGGAGCAAATCACCTTGTATGCGGCGAATGCCCCGTTGTTGGAGTGCATCCACAAAGGCGCGGAGGTCGTCTCGGCCAAAGAGAGGGTCGAATCCTCCACGCGCCACGAGCGAACCTTGTAGCACGCTGTCGGAGGGAGCGACAGTGCTATAAAGTTGTGTGGTAAACTGATAGTCTCCTCCTAGTTTTTCGAGTGCTGTGACGGCTGTTATCACCTTCATACTTGATGCTGGGCGCATACGTTGTTGTTGTCCGTGGGCATAGAGCAAAGAGTCTGTGGTGAGGTCGTAGACGCACAATCCCAACTGGCTACGTTCCATCAGTGGCAAGCGCACTAGCGAATCGAGTCGTTGACAGATGAGTTGATTAAAAGCTGCTGTGGAATAGTCGGCAGTGGACAACGCTTCGGTGGTTTGTGCCAATGCTGGTGGCGCAATGGGGAGCGAGAGGGCAGAGAGTGCGACAAAAACGAAAGAGAGTAGGCGAGACATAGATAGAAAAGAGAGAGAGGGCGGTAGTAGACGCGAGGACAAAGCCAGTGACGGCTATATCCATAAAAAACATCTGAACCTTTGGCGCGTCTAGAGAAAACGCCAGAGAGTTCAGATGTTAAGTGGGAAGCCAGAGCCGAGTGTCACCAAAGTTAGAGCGACTGTGAGGTGAGCATATAGGCGGCTAGTCCGACGTTCTCTTATTTGATGCCGAGCTGCGTTTTAACTTGCGCAGTGATGTCGGTAGAGAGGGCTTCGTTGATGTGAATCATACCTTGTGCTGCGCTCTTGTCGATGGCAAACACGTATTGGCCAGCCTTGATAACGGCAGTGATGGCAGCATTCACCTTGTCAAGGACAGGTTGCAAGCGCTTTTGTTGTTCTTGACGGAAGGCTTGTTCGTTGTCTTGAGCTGTTTGTTGGATGCGTTGTTGCAGATCTTGGAGTTCCTTTTCCTTGCGAGCGCGAATGTTGGCAGGAGTTTTGTCGGTCACTTCAGCTTGGTATTTTTCAAACTTGCTTTGAAGTTCCTTTTGCATCGCTTCAAGGTCAGCTTGATATTGCTTGCCTACAGTTTCAAGTTCGGTTTGCACCTTCTTAAATTCTGCATAGTTAGACACGATGTCTTGTGAATTGTAGTGCGCCACTTTTTGCGCGAGGAGGCTCAAGGGAGCCACCATCAAGAGCATAAGGAGAATTTTCTTGAACATATTGATTTAGTTTTATATTTCAAAAAGATAGGGGAATGAACCCCAAGAAGGGAGGATGAACTCACTCCCAAGAGCGTTGAGAAATGGGAGAAAAGACACGCAAAGAGCGTTGTGATGAGCATCTTTGTGGCAGTCTTTCCAACTATTGGGCAAAATTACAACTTTTAGTTGGAATAGCCTAATTTCTAGTTGGAATAACCTAGTTTGGCCAGTACTTCGTTGCTAATGTCTATGGCTGGTGAAGCGTAGATGATGCCGGCGCCATCGCTTGCGCGGTCGATGATGAGTTGAAAGCCTTTGCTTTGTGCCACAGCTTTCACTGCGTTGTACACCTCGTCTTGGATGGGTTGGAGCAGGGCAAGGCGCTTTTTGTGCAATTCCCCTTCAGTGCCGAAATAGCGTTTTTTGAGGTCGGCAGCATCTTTCTCCTTTTTCACGATGGCATCTTCGCGTGTTTTCTTTTGGGCTTCAGAGAGGAACACCGCTTCGTTTTGATAGTTGCGATAGAGCGTTTTGGCTTCGTTGTCGAGGGCTTCGACTTCCGCTTGCCATTTCTTGGAAATCTGGTTCAACTGTTCGCCAGCACGTTCATAGGCAGGGATGTTGTGCATAATGTATTCCATATCGATGAGGGCAAACTTTTGCGCTGATGAGCCCACACTGGTGGCAAGCGCGATAAAGAGGAGCAGGAGAAATTTCTTCATACGTTGAGCTTTTGTGATAGAGGTGAGTGAGAAGAGCGAGTATGGTTTGCAGTTAAGGGAACTATACGGCTCATTTTGGCGACAAATATACTGATTCTCTGTTGGATTGACAAAGAAAGTAGTGCTTTTTGTGGCAATTCTTTTACTTTTGTAACGTAAACGCTTGTTTTAGTTGACGTGTTTCTGCACTTTGCTGAGGTGGTGCATCTCTTGTGGTACGGATTGTCGAATGGACTCCACCAAAATTTGTTGTATGGAATGGCGCACAAAGTCGGGACTTATGAGGAACACCACTTCGCGTGTGGGCACAGGCACAGCAAAGGGGCGCACGAGGGTGCGTTGTTCGGCCGAGAGTTGGAAGGTGCAGAGTTCGGGAATGAACGTCACCCCCACACCATTTTCCACCATTCTCATAAAGGTTTCGATGCTGCCCAAGTGGTAGGAGCGTTGGCTGCGGCGTCCCGATTTGAGTTGGCAAAACTGCATGAGTTGATCTCTGAAACAATGGCCTTCATCGAGCAACCAAAGCGGCACTTCTCTCAAATCGTTGGTCTTCACTGAGGGCAATTGCGAGAGTGGAGTGTCGTGGGCAGCATACACAAAATACTGTTCGTAGAAGAGGGTTTGCGTCAAAAAGTCATCTAGTCCTTCCATGTTGGCCAAAATCCCAGCGTCAATGTCGCCATTGGTGAGAGCGGCTTTGATGGAACTCGTTTTCATCTCCGTGATGTGCAATTCCACATCGGGATATCGCCGAGAAAATTCGGGATAGAAGCGTGGGATGAGATAGGGCGCAATAGTGGGGAGGACG
The DNA here is from genome assembly GCA_905371275.1 of Prevotellaceae bacterium. Lineage (GTDB taxonomy): Bacteria > Bacteroidota > Bacteroidia > Bacteroidales > Bacteroidaceae > Alloprevotella. Next base: position 1,295 of record CAJPLH010000161.1, on the reverse strand, counting down.
CCAATGGAAAAGGTGCCGCAGGGAGAATGTTGAGCTTCGTCTACGGAGGCTTTGAGCCGCTGTGCTTGCACCAAAGTTTGGCGCGCTTGTGCCACAATGGTTTCGCCCACAGGGGTGAGAGCGATGGGTTTGATGCGGCGATTGAAGATTTTCACCCCCAGTTCCTCTTCGAGTTTTTGCACCATCGAACTGAGTGTGGGTTGTGTGACGTCGCAGGCTTCTGCGGCTTTGAGAAAGTGGCGATGTTCAGCCACTGCCACCACATATTCTAGTTGTTGAAGCGTCATATTTTTAGGGTGTATTGGTGAAATCCGAGAGCCATCCGTGGGGATTGACGAGAAAGCGTGCCACGCGCCACGCGCCACGTCCGCCATTTTGCACATAGTGGCGCAACAACCCAGCAGTAAGTCTGTGCAGACTGTGCAAAGGTGGGAGGAGAGGTTGCAGGGTGTGGAGCAATTGTTGGGCTGCAGCGTTGTCGCCTTCCCGAGTGAGCTGTCCAGCCACAAGTTGTGCGCGATAGTGGAGGGCTAGCAAGGCTTTTTGTCGTTGCTCCAAAGCGAGGTGTCCAGCACCTTGTAGTTGTTGAGCCAGGGAGGTCAAAGCCGTGGTAATAGCTTTTGCGCGTGAGCGATAGTCGTTTCCCGTGAGGCTATTGGGATGTTGAACAATTTGGTGAAAGAGTTCTGCGCACCACGCAGGATGTGGGTCGGCTAGGAGCAAACGCAGGCCTATTTCATAGTCGTCCCAAATGGAAAGATGAGCATTCCACCCACCAATGCGTTGCACCAAGGCCGTTTGTGCCACAAAAGTTTGTGTGGAGATGCAAGCTCCGAGTATTTGGTCTGTGAGCGTAGGGTTGGGTTTGCCCCATCGTGGGAGAACTCGAGCATCGGTAGCCGAGTTGGAAGCGGAAAATACCATCATAGAGCGCGTCACCACCCATTGTTTGCCCTGTTGCGCAGCACAATGCAGCATTTGCTCTAGGAAGTTGGGCGACATCACATCGTCGGAGTCGAAAAAACTCACCCACGTTGTGGTGACCGCTTGCAAACCTCTGTTGCGCGCTGCAGCAGCCCCTGGTGTGGATTCGGAGAGGAGCAGGAGTTGGCAGGGCGTGTTTTGTTGCTTCATCCACTGTTCCACCACAGCTTTGCTATTGTCTGTGGACGCATTGTCCACCACAATGAGTTGAACAGGACACAATGTCTGTGTCAAAATGGAATGGAGCGCATTCACAATGCAAGCGGCGCGGTTGAACATGGGCACAACCACGGCTATTGAAGGCAAAGGTG
>CAJPLH010000160.1 GCA_905371275.1 Prevotellaceae bacterium | reverse complement strand
TGCAATACCCACAAATAGGTAAAAGCATAGAATATAAAGCGCATATTCTACAAACATATACCTATAAATAGTGACAACAAGAAGAAATATCGCGCAAGGTCTATGATGGAGAGGGAAAAAAGGAGAAAAGCTCAGCCGAAAACAAACGGAGAAAAAATAGCAAACTAACGGAGAACAAAAACAAAGAGGAAAACAAAAAACAAGGGCAAAAAGTGAGGTAGAAAACAAAGTTTTTCGTATAAAAACAAGAAAAAAACGCGCGCAATTGATGGAGATTTCAAAAGTTCTTTCTAACTTTGCGAGAGCAAGTCATCTCTATCTTACTCTTGTATCCATGACGAACGACACCAACCTACACGAACCGCTCAAGCAGTATTTTGGCTTCGACACGTTTCGCAACAATCAGGAAACAATCATTCGCAACCTGATGGCGGGACAAGACGTCTTTGTGCTGATGCCCACTGGCGGAGGAAAATCCATTTGCTACCAACTTCCAGCTCTTCTTATGGAAGGTGTGGCTATCGTTGTGTCGCCGCTCATCGCGCTTATGAAAAATCAAGTAGATGCTGTCAGGCAAACAAGAGCAGATAATAGTGTGGCGCACTACATCTATGCGGCACTCACCAAAAACGAGATTCTCGGCATAATGAACGATGTGACGTCGGGCAAAACCAAACTTCTCTATGTTTCGCCCGAATTGTTTAACAAAGAGAGTTTTGTCGAATTCCTCAAAACAGTGCAGGTGTCGTTTATTGCGGTGGACGAAGCACACTGCATCTCGGAGTGGGGACACGATTTCCGCCCAGAATATCGCAAGTTACGTCCCATCATCAATGAAATAGGATCTGTGCCCATCATCGCACTCACTGCAACTGCCACTGATAAAGTGCGCATGGATATCAAAAAGAATTTGGGAATTCCCGATGCACTTGAGTTTAAAAGCTCCTTCAATCGCCCAAATCTCTATTATGAAGTGCGACAGAAGACAGCTAAAGTAGACTACGATGTCATCAAATTCATCAAAAGTCACCCCCACGTGAGTGGCATCATTTATTGCCTATCGCGTAAACGCGTGGAAGAACTCACAGAGGTGTTGCGCACTAACGACATCAAAGCCGCTGCTTACCACGCAGGACTGGATGCACAATTGAGAAGCGACACGCAAGACGCCTTTCTCAAAGAAGACATCGACGTGATTGTGGCCACTATCGCCTTTGGTATGGGCATCGACAAACCCGATGTGCGCTTCATCATCCACTACGACATTCCCAAAAGCCTTGAAGGATATTACCAAGAAACCGGACGCGCTGGCCGTGATGGCGGCGAGGGCCTCTGCATTGCCTTCTATTCTTATAAAGATCTCCAAAAACTGGAGAAATTTATGGAAGGTAAACCCATTAGCGAACAAGACATTGGTCGTCAACTTCTCAAAGAGACGGCCGCATATGCCGAGTCTGCTGTGTGCCGACGTAAGTTGCTCCTTCATTACTTTGGAGAACAATATGAAAGCCCTGAAGGCTGCGGCAATTGTGACAATTGTAAACACCCTCATAAACAAGTGGAAGGAAAAGATTATTTATGTAGAGTTATCGAGACTATTCTTGAATGCAAGGAAAACTTCGCCGATGACTACATTAAAAACATATTGATGGGCAATGCCACAGATGAGATTGTGGCTCACCATCACGATGATTTAGAGAACTTCGGTTGCTCTGACAATGATGAGGACGAACAGCTTTGGAACGCTGTTATTCGTCAAGCTCTATTGGCCGATTTCCTTAAAAAGGACATCGACAATTATGGTATTCTCAAAGTTACCGCTGCTGGAAAGAAATTCCTCAAGAAACCCACGAGTTTCAAAATCGTGGAAGACAACGACTTTGAGGAAGAACCCACAGATCCACCCGCACAAAGTGGAGCAGCAAGTGCACTCGACCCACAACTCTATCAGATGCTCAGAGATTTGCGCAAACGTATGTCGAAAGAGTTGGAAGTGCCTCCCTACGTGATATTCCAAGATGGCTCACTCGAAGCAATGTCTACCGTTTATCCTCATACCATCACGGAATTGCAAAACATTCCTGGCGTGGGGGCTGGTAAAGCCAAACGTTATGGGGAAAAATTCTGCGCGTTGATTCGTCAACACTGCGAAGAAAACAATATTCCGCATCCCGAAGAATACCGCATCCGCACCATTGCAAAGAAATCGCAACTCAAAGTGGACATCATTCAAAACATTGACCGTAAGGTGCCACTCGATGAAATTGCGAAAGCCAAAGGCATTGGCTTTGATGAACTTCTCGATGAACTAGACGCCATTGTTTATAGTGGCACGAAAATTAATCTCGATTATTTCATCGAAGAGGAAATGGATGAAGATTCCGTAGAAGACATCTACGACTACTTCCACGAGTCTGAAACAGACGACCTCGAAGAAGCCTACAACGAACTCAGTAATGATTATTCCGAAGAGGAAATTAGACTTGTACGCATCAAGTTTATCTCTGAAATGGCGAACTAATCCTCCTCTTCTTCCCTACACTCGTGCGTCCACGCAGAGTTTTTAATCACACATCCAAAATGTCTACCACTCCTGAACTCTCCAACGAGCAAGAACTCGTGAATGAGAAAAAAGAATCGCTCAACTTCATCGAGCAAATTGTGAAAGATGACCTCGCCGCTGGCAAAAACGGCGGACGCTTGCAAACGCGTTTCCCACCAGAACCTAACGGCTACCTCCACATTGGTCACGCCAAAGCCATCGCCTTGGACTTCGGTATCGCTGAACGTTTTGGAGGAGTGTGCAATCTCCGCATGGACGACACTAATCCACAAAAGGAAGACCACGAATATGTCGAAGCCATCAAGCACGACATTGAATGGTTAGGCTACAAGTGGGACAACATCTACTACGCTTCCGACTATTTCCAAGCGCTTTGGGACTTTGCCGTTGCACTCATCAAACAAGGTTGCGCTTATGTCGACGAACAAAGCAGCGAACAGATTGCGGCTCAAAAGGGAACTCCCACTCGTCCTGGTACAGAAAGCCCCTATCGCGATCGTCCAGTGGAAGAATCGCTTCGTCTTTTTGAAGAAATGAACAGCGGTAACGTAGAACCCGGTAAGATGGTGCTTCGTGCCAAGATTGACATGGCGAGCGACAATATGCACTTCCGCGATCCCATTATGTATCGCGTGCTGAATATGCCACACATCCGTACGGGAAATCATTGGAATGCTTATCCTATGTATGATTTCACACACGGACAAAGTGATTTCTTAGAAGGGGTTACACACTCCATCTGCACGCTTGAGTTTGTACCCCACCGTCCTCTCTACGATTTGTTTGTAGACTGGTATAAAGAGGTGCGTGGAGAAGACCTTGCAGACAATCGCCCACGTCAGTTTGAGTTCAACAAATTGAATCTCAATTACACACTGATGTCTAAGCGCAACCTTCTCCTTCTCACCAAAGAAGGTGTGGTGAATGGTTGGGACGACCCTCGTATGCCTACGCTTTGTGGTATCCGTCGTCGCGGTTATAGCCCCGAAAGCATCCGAATGTTCATCGACAAAATCGGCTATACCACCTTCGATGCGCTCAACGACATCAAACTGTTGGAGAGTGCTGCGCGTACAGACCTCAACGAACGCGCCACTCGCGTGTCGGCTGTCCTCGATCCTGTGAAGCTCATCATCACCAACTATCCCGAAGGACAAAGCGAATTGCTCGAAGTGCAAAACAATCCCGAACGCCCAGAAGAAGGCACGCACACCATTGAGTTTAGTCGCGAACTTTGGATTGAACGCGCCGACTTCAAAGAAGTAGCCGACAAAAAGTTCTTCCGTATGGCTGTGGGCAAGGAAACTCGCCTCAAGAGTGCCTATATCGTAGATTGCACTGGTTGCAAGAAAAACGAAGAAACTGGCGAAATCGAAGAAATCTATTGCACCTACGACCCCACTTCTAAGGCGGGAACAGAAGGTGCTAACCGCAAAGTAAAGGGTACTATCCACTGGTTAAGCTGCGACCACTGCTTGCCTGCCGAAGTGCGCAACTATGCTTGCCTTTGGACGTGTGAAAATCCTCGCGATGCCATCAAGCAATACGAAGATGAACACGGCGTTCGCGGCATCGAAGCTATGCGCCCCTTCCTCAATCCCGACAGCATCCGCGTAAATAAGCAAGCCTTCATTGAGAAGTTTGCCCAAACACTCCCTGCACTCTCCTACTTGCAGTTCACTCGCACGGGATACTACAACATCGACCCCGATTCCACTCCCGAACACCTTGTTTTCAACAGCACAGTTTCGCTCAAAGAAGACAAACATAAATAAGTCGCAAAGGCGAGTGTATTTACCATAAGCTTCTGGCTTATTCTCCCCTAAGACCAACCTGATGCAGAGACCGTGTGTCGTTGTTCTACAACACGACGCACCGTCTTTCATCGTTCATCATTTATCACTTTCACCATTATGAGGCGTTCTCCAGAAGAATTGCAATCCTTAGTGCGTGAATATCACAACAATTTGTCGGGAGTTTCCATTCCCTTCTGGATGGAAGTTCCCGACTTTTTAGATATTCTCGACCATTTTGAACAGACTCAACAAACTGTTGAGGCTGAAATCTGTCTGCGTATTGCCTTGCGAATGCACCCCAACAATGCAGAAATTCTGATGCGGAAGGTCTATCGCTTGAAGAATGACGGAAGATGGCACGATGCAGAAGCCTTGGTAAATCAAATAGAAGATCAAGACAATCTTGATGTACAGTTTTTTCTCGCAGAAAAAGCCCTTAGCGAACTACGTTTCTTCGATGCAAACACAATCTACGAAAATCTCATCGCTCGCGAAAAAGAGAATGTAGCACAAGAATTTGGGGAACAACTAGAAGAACAAACCTCTCTCGACGATCTCTATTTAGAGATTGCCGAACTTTTTTTGGATTATGGCAGCGAAGTTTTTGCC
>CAJPLH010000159.1 GCA_905371275.1 Prevotellaceae bacterium | reverse complement strand
TGTCTCGTGGGCTCGGAGATCAGTATAAGAGACAGCTACATCCGCGGTCACGATTTGCTCGACGGCGTTGTGTCACCTTTGCTTTCAAGCATCTGCGACACCTTGCGCAGAGAGCGCGAAAGAGAAATCTCTCGTTTGGCTTGTCACGCGCTACAAAAACGCAACGAATTGGCTTCCTACCAACACGCGATTGCGCCTTTTGAAACGATGATTCGCAAACATTCGGCTTATCACCACACGGCGGTTTTTGAAAAAATCGTGGAAAATGCTAGGCTCTTTGTGACTCAAACACAACTGCAAACACCACCTCAAACACTTCCCAACGACAGCGAGAAGGAAGCAAAAAATTCTATAAACAACTCCTAAACTATGACGATTTCTATGTTGATGATCGCCACTTTGGCGATCTATTTCCTGGTGCTTCTGGGCATAGCTCACTGGGTGAGCGGACGCAAACACCAAACGAGTAATGCAGCTTTCTATCGTGCTTCACAGCGTGCGCCTTGGGCTATGGTGGCCTTTGGCATGATTGCTGGGAGCATCTCGGGAGTGTCGTTTGTGAGTGTGCCGGCATGGGTGGGCAAAACGGGCATGAGCTATTTGCAAATGTGCATGGGCTTCATCGTGGGCTACATTGTGGTGGCCGTGGTGCTTTTGCCCCTCTACTATCGTCTACAACTGACGAGTATTTATGGCTATCTCTCCCACAGATTTGGACGACACACTCGCAAAACTGGTGCTGGCTTTTTCTTGTTGAGCAAACTCGCAGGTGCCACTGCCCGACTCTATGTGGCTACTTTGGTGCTGCACACTTTCATTGCTGCTCCGCTGGGCATTCCGTTTGCGCTGACGGCTGCTGTGACGCTACTTTTGATTTGGCTCTACACTTTTCAGGCTGGACAAGCAAGTTTGCTCTACACCGATGCGCTGCAAACCTTGATGCTTATTCTGGCCGTCATTGGCACACTCTGGGCGGTGATGCACCAAATGGGACTCGACTGGCACAGTGCGTGGAGAGTGATTGATAAGAGTCCGATGAGCCAAGTGTGGGTGTGGGACGGTTGGTCAAAACAAGCCTTTTGGCGACAGTTCCTGAGCGGCGTGTTCATTGTGATTGTGATGACGGGGCTCGACCAAGACATGATGCAAAAAAATCTGACCTGCAAATCGCTGCGCGATGCGCAAAAGGATATGTGTGTCTATGGGCTGTCTTTCCTTCCCATCAATGCTTTACTCCTCGGTCTTGGGGTGTTGCTCTATCATTTTTGCGCGGTGCAACACATTGCGCTCCCTGCGAAGAGCGACGAATTGCTGCCGATGTTGGTAAGCGGTGGAATGTTGGGCAATTGGGTGGTGCTTCCCTTCACCATTGGCATTGTGGCCGCGGCTTTCTCAGCTGCCGATGGCGCCATAACGGCTTTGACCACGAGTTTTTGCATTGACATCTTGGAACGCGAAGAAGATGTGCGTTTGCGCAGATGGGTGCACGCTGGTGTGGTGGTGCTGTGCTTTGTGTGCTTACTGGCTTTTCGTGGGGTGGACAGTCCGAACGTCATCAACACGATTTATGTGATGGCGTCTTACACTTATGGTTCGTTGCTCGGACTTTTTGCCTTTGGTCTCTACACGCGATGGCAGATTCGCGATGCTTATGTGCCTATTGTGGTGGTGCTGGCTCCGGTGGTTACTGCCCTACTCGACCACTTTGCCCCCATTTGGTGGGGATACACCTTTGGTTATGAGTTGCTTATACTCAACGGACTACTCACTGCGTTAGGACTTTTTGCACTAAGAGCCTGCAAAAAATAGGTTTGTTATCTTGCATACGTCGCTGGCACTCTCTAACTTTGCAGCACCAAAACGGAAAAGTGTCCTCACAACTTCTCATTTCGCGCTGAAATATGCTTTTTGCGAAGAAAATTGAGGTGGTGATACACGCTTTCCTTGATGTAGAATTCAAACAAAAGATAGAATATGGAAAAGAAAATTCGCGCTGCCATCGTGGGTTATGGCAACATTGGTAAATATACGCTCGAAGCTATCGAGGCTTCTGGTGATATGGTATGCGCAGGTGTGGTGCGCCGTAGTGTGGAAGGTGAACAACCTGCTGAATTGGCGAAATATCCTGTGGTGAAAAACATTGCAGAACTTCAAGATGTGGATGTGGCCATCCTCGCTACTCCCACTCGACAAGTGGAAGTTTATGCCAAAGAGTGTCTTGCATTGGGCATTAACACGGTGGACTCCTTCGACATCCACTCTCAAATCGTGGATTTGCGTCGTTCGCTCGATGCAGCTGCCAAGGAACATGGCGCAGTGAGCGTGATTGCTGCAGGTTGGGACCCTGGTTCAGACTCTGTGGTGCGCACCCTCATCGAAGGTTTGGCTCCAAAGGGTGTGAGCTACACGAACTTTGGCCCTGGTCGCTCTATGGGTCACTCTGTGGCTGTGCGTGCCATTGATGGTGTGCGCGATGCTTTGTCGGTGACGATTCCTCTCGGCACTGGCATTCACCGCCGTATGGTGTATGTGGAACTCGAAGAGGGTGCTGACTTCAAGACGGTGGCTGCGGCCATCAAGGCGGATCCTTATTTTGTGAACGATGAAACGCACGTGAACCAAGTGGAGAGTGTAGATGCGCTCAACGATGTGGGTCACGGTGTGAACCTCGTGCGCAAAGGTGTATCGGGTTGCACGCACAATCAGTTGTTTGAGTTTAACATGAAAATCAATAACCCTGCGCTCACAGCTCAAGTGTTGGTGAATGTGGCTCGTGCTTCTATGAAGCAACAACCTGGTGCTTACACCATGATTGAAATCCCCGTGATTGACTATCTCGAGGGTGACCGCGAAGCCTTGATTGCACATCTTGTGTAAGGCAATAACGTGCAAAGGCTATGCTGTCAATAAATTAGCCCCCCTTTATCGTAAATCATAGATTAACGGCTGCATCATCCCTCGTGGAGGTTGCAGCCGTTATGACTTTTGCATAGTTCGCTATGCTTAGTTTATGCTCTCAACAATATATTTCTAATTATGGGAAGATTCGAAGGTTTATTAAACTCAAATCTGTTCAGGATTTAATGACCGATTTGGGTTAAAGGAATTTAAAAGATAAACAAAGTGATTTTATCAAAAAAAAACAATATGCTTGTTCGAATAGAAGATATTTTCTATATTTGCAAAAAAGACGATAAGCCTCTCTCGGTATGCGTCTTTGCAGTCTGAAATAGAAGTTATAGCGTTCAAACAATAAAATGCGAAAGATAGACAATATGCTTCGGTTTCCTCAAGACGTATGTCAATAAACATCAGTCACAAAAGGCCTGGATACTAAAAACAATCGCTATGAATATCTTGAAAACAACATTCGCATTTTTCTTTGCGCTCTGTTTTATGATGGGAGCAAACTGCTATGCTCAAAAAACAGAGACTATCAATGCCGAAGCCAGCAAAAGAGAGCTCAAAAGAAATGCAATCTATATCCCACCAACTTTGGAAGAGTATGCCGACACGACTCTCCTCCATCAGAGATTTAACGTAGAAAACAAAGGCAATTACCTCTACACTCCCTTTACGGAGAATAATGAGCCCTCTATCTCCTTTAATTATGGGTTTCTACATCCACTTGGCGAAAGATTCTACAATTGCTTTATGGGAAAGGTGGATCGCATCCTCCGTCCGAAAGAAGACAAAGGCTTCATCATCCTGACAAACTATCTCGTTGTTCTTGATGATAAATACGCCTTTGACACAAGCAACAAGGATACTTCTAAGTTGGCAGATTTCAAATATCTTGATTTCAGACATATCAAAAGCGATTTTTCTTATGGACATCCTTATCAAGGATTCACCGACAACGATCGTGTTGAACTCAGCAACTTTGTTCAATCGTATGGCAGGCAAGCTGCATTAGAAATCGCCAATGCCTGGGTAATGGCTAGCTATCCTTTCAGTTTGCAATCTACGAAATTTGAGAATCTATATACACGAGGAAGAAAACTCATCCTCACAGATGGCAAAACAACACTTTACTTGTATTTCCTAATGATTGACTCAGTTGCACTCAACTTCGACACTGAGGTGCTTCCCTACATAAAAGGGGTATTTCGCTTCAACAGGATTCGGTAAAGACTAATACCACTACTTACGCCACGTTATAGTTTGACGTATGCTGCAACAACAAGTTCAACTTCAACAATCCTAACTATGTTACGTAAAATCACATTCTGCTTGATGTCTTGGAGTGTTTCTGTAATGCTCTATGGACAAGTCAAAGATAGCATCGCTTCTACTTTTTTAGTTGCTCATTATGATTATACTTGCCGGACTTCTGACAATAAGGGAGAAAATCAAGTCGTGAACTATGGGCTTACCCTACAAGTAGCTCAGGATATGGCTTGCACTATGGGGCAGAAGCACCACAATGGAGAAAATGACAGGAGTGAACAGCTGCTCTATGTACCCACGACTTGGCAGAACTATCCTGAGGGAAAGATAACCTCAGTCGAGACCATCCCACCTTATCGCTATTTGACCACAGAAAAGATGGACGAGATAAAATGGACGTTGCTAACCGAACGCGATACCATTTGCGGACTACCTTGTCAAAAAGCAACCGGAACGTATGGTGGAAGAGCGTGGACGGCATGGTTTACCGAAAAACTGCCCACTCGTTTTGGTCCATGGCGATTGGGAGGCCTGCCTGGTCTGATTGTCCGTGCGGTGTCAGCCGATAGTATCCATCGTTTTGAATGTAGTAAGATAGAAAACGTGAAAGAGGCCATCACTTACACTGTGCCAGAAGGCTGTGTAAAGTCTGCACGTGCCAAATTTGTAAAGCTACGCAATCGTATCTTTGGGAATCCGAACTACGTTTCTAATCCATCGTATTACATCAAGCCTGCCGAAATAGAAGGTATGGCAGTGATAAGGGGAATGGTGGTATTAGGAGGGACACCTATCGATATGAAAC
>CAJPLH010000158.1 GCA_905371275.1 Prevotellaceae bacterium | reverse complement strand
TCTAATGTCTAACGTCTATTCTCTTCTTCCCCTCTTATTGTTCGGTCTCTTTTCATTGCAAAGTTGTGATACAACTTCCGACGAAGTGGTAGAGACGTCCTATATCTATCCACCAGTACCCGATCCCACTTATAGTTTTAAGCGAAATGGGACGAGCAGCGTGGATATTCTCGAGTGCCAGTTGATCAAACAACCACTCGACTACGTTTATTCTAGTTTTTTGGTCGAAGCCAATCTCATGTATCCTGCCAACATGACGCGCATGAAGGGCTATTTTAACGAAGGAGAGTTCGGATGGTCGCCTAGAAATATCGTTTGTCGTTCGGCACTTCACGCAGCAGATAGCGTGCGAGTTTTAAATGATGTGGAGCACATCTTCACTACAACAGGAAAACTCAGTGGATTAGGTACAACAAGTCCGAGCACCACGCGCAATCAGCGTGCAGAACAGGGAAAAGCCGGTTTTGTAGGTTATCATATTGGTGATGTTAATTTGAGCTTTGCCGATGAGCACGGTGTTGTGGTGGCAGAAAAGTTTCAAGAACTCGTGCGCGGTGCAGCTTTTCTCGACCAAATCCTCAATGTGCACCTGGATGAGGCGGTGCTACTCAATGAACAACTTCGCAATGATCACGAAAATGGCAAACTCCTCCCTGGTCGCAACTACACAGCACTCGAGCATCATTGGGATTTAGCTTGGGGATACTATCAGTATTGGCAACCGCTGGTGGAAAACTCCGAAATTCCAGCCCTAAAAAAGAGTCGCATCACTCTGTATCGTGCCTTTTCTTTAGGTCGTCAAGCTTTGACTGAATATCGATATACCGATGCGCTAGAACAGATGCGCATTGTCCGCACAGAACTCTCTAAAGTGGCTGCTGCAAACGCACTCTATTTGCTCACGGGCAACCGCACTTTGAGCAATCTCAAAGAAGAACCCGCTCATGCTCTTCCCTTCTTGGGACAAGCCCTCGGCGCAATCTATGCCCTGCAGTTCACGCGCACGGCCGATGGTAAACCCTATTTCTCTTATGATGAGGTCAATGCACTCATCACCTCCCTCACTGCTGAAGGAGGATTGTGGGAACGCGAACGACTACTTGGCACAACGGCACAAGAAGGTGCGCTGTATCAGGTGGAGAAGCAGATAAAAGAACGATTGGGTTTGAAGTGATGAGCGTGTTTTTGTCTCAAAACATTGCTCAGTCACGGAAGTTTCCCTCGAAAAGTTGCAGCCCACATATTTTATTTCTAAAGTCTCACATCTTATCGATATGACGAAACGATTATATTCCCTCTTATTATTCTTCCTTTGTGGATTTTCCTTGTCCTCCTTTGCGCAATTAGGGCAAAATATTCTGCCTAATGGTGGTTTTGAGGTCTATGGAACCACTCCCATCAATGTTGCTTCCACTCGTGCTGCAACCATAGCGGATGAAGTGACAAAAGACAACGAAGATTCCGATGACGACTCAGAAGAGGAGAATCCTCCTGCAGATTTTGATCCTTATCTAAAACCACAATTCTGGTACATCAATGCTTCACTTTTCCCCAAACGCACGAAAGATGCGCATAGCGGTGAGTATGCTATGACGTTTTATCCGAATGGTGGGTCTTTCTTTTCGCGTGATGCAGAGTTCAATCCCTACCATCTTCGTGTAAAAGGAGGAGCCACCTATCGTTTGACCTACTGGTATAAGGGACAAAAGATGAAAAACAATGTGGTTACCACTATAGATTGGTTGCGTGGTGGTCAAAATTTGAAGAAAGATGAGCGTAAGGCAGCTGCTGACCTTGCGACAAATATCTCTGAAACGTGGCAGAAAAAAGAGATTATTTTGGTAGCTCCTCGCCAAGCAGACCATGCCGGTGTGGGATTCTACTTAGAGTATGACGGTGAAGCCCAAACAGCTGGTGGGTTTATCCAAATGGACGACATCAGTCTTGTGATGATAGCCGAGCCTACTGCCAATAACAACTTGTTGCCTCCCACCGATCTCAAAGCAAAAGCCCAACAGAGAGAAATTGTCTTGTCGTGGTTGCCCGTGACTCAGGCAGGAGCGAAATACGAAGTGCGTGTAAATGGTGAAGTAAAGACCACTACCAGTGAACACCAATACTTGTTGACGCATTTGCTGCCCAACACCAACTATGTCATCACCATTGCTACTCGAGTGGGAGAGGAACTTTCTGAGAAAACTGCGCAACTTGCGGTGAAAACCCAGCAACTCGAGCGTGGAGTCAATGATGACACTCGCATTCCTCAGCTTTACGCCATTCGCGAGAATGGCACTTGTCCACGTCGTCTGCCCCTCTATTGGCGCGATTTGGCAGAAAATGCAGCAAAAATCACTTATGAGATTGACGACCAAGCCGTGCTACCCGATGGAGATATTCTCGTTTTCCCCTCAGCAGGTGAACATGTGCTGCGCATCGTCGTGGTAGAATCTCCGGAACGTGAGTGGACGCTGGAATATGTTTTACAAGTGGATTAAGTTACTTAGCTTTTTTCTTATTCATCCAACTAGCTTTCTTTTTTGAAAATGCAATATATCCCTTCTTCTCTTCGTCCTCTCTTCTTTCGCTTCCCCATGTTGTGTGGTGTAGTGCTCTGTTGTTTGTTGTCTGTTGTGGCATGTGACGAAAAGGATGTGCCACAAACTCCCATCCGTGTAGGAGCAACGGATTCCGACACTTTAACCATTTCTCCCGAAGCCACGCGCATCGTGTTGCTCAGTGGCGGTACGGGCAAATATGCAGCCTATGTGGCAGACGGTACTTTGGCAAAAGTCGCCATCAATGAAGACACGCTCCGCATCACAGGTCAACTCACAGGAAAGACAGTCGCCACCATTCATTCGGGCGATGAAACACGTCGCATCACTCTCCACGTAGAAGACAGAGAAGTGACGGTGAGCCACCAAGAGGTAAGACTCTTTCCACGTGATGAAAGCCGATTTATCAGCGTGAACGGTGGTGGAAAATATGCTGACCTCGAAGTCTTAGACCCCGAAGGAGCGATTTCCACGAAATGGAATGCCAAAACTAATATATTAGAGGTGGATGCTCGCTATGAAGGTGAGGCACAGGTGAAAATTGTTCCTCCCGAAGGAAAGCCCACGTTGTTGAAAGTCGTGGTGCGCTGTGAGGGAGAGGTGAATCGTCCTGGCATCTACGGCACGACTTCTCGCAGTATTTTCCGCCAAATGAACACCTTGTCTGTGGTGCACCGCAAAGGCGTTGGTGTGTGGCTCAACAATAAAGCACAGCCTTATGGAGCTTTGCGCTCGCTTCAAGTGACTCCTGCTATCGTCAATCCTCAAGTGGGGCAACATCTTTCGCTGAACTACACTATGCGCTATCCCGATGAGTTTCGTAATAGCGGACTCACCGAAGGACAGCACACACTCATTGTGGAAGAAGTGCGCCAACGCTATGTGGTGCTCCGTGGAAAAGGGCACAAACTCGTCCTTCCTTTTGAAACTCGCTAGAGTTTTCATCGCTGGTTGTTTTCTCATATATGCTAATGAGCGCAACAACCACTTGAGAATTTCCTATATATCAACTTTTATTTATTACTAAACTATCAACTACATGCAAATTTCTACTCTTTTTCGTGGCTGTGCTTTAGCAGCTGTTGCTTTGGTATCTGCTGCTACCTTCGCTCAGAAGTCAGTGACCACCACTAAGGTCGGTGAACTCGCTTCGCTCATTCCTGGTGCTGATCGCTATAATACCAAAGAACTCACCGTGGCAGGTCCAATCAATGGTGAAGACCTCAAGCTTGTGCGTGAGATGTGTGGCCGCGACTACTATGGTGCTGAATCAGAAGGCATGACTTCTACCCTCGATCTCTCAAAGGCACTCATCAAACAAGAAGCAGGTAAGAACTATTTCTACGAAAAAATTGGTTTCTACCAACGTTACTATGCTCCCAGTGCGGACAACGAAATCGGTGTGAAAATGTTCTATAGTTGCGAGCCCCTCAAGAAAGTGATTCTCCCTGAGAACACCACCATAATTTCTGGTAATGCTTTCCAGTATTCAGGACTCACCGAAGTGGTGATTCCTAACACGGTGAAGACCATCCGCCAATATGCGTTTGCAAATACAAAGCTTAAAGAAGTTGTTCTCCCAGCTTCTTTGACGGGGCTCGAGAACAAGGTGTTTGACAACTGCGCTAATCTCACCACTGTTGTATTCACTGGCACCACTGTTCCTGCGAATATCCCTGCTGAGTTGTTTAATAAATGCCCCAAGCTCACTAAAATTGTCGTTCCTGCTGAGGCTTTAGAGGCATACACAGCAGCTTTGCAAGGTAAGAAGCCCGAAGCAGCTACCATTACAAGCGTGAAAACGATTAAGGTTGCTAATGGTGTGAAGGAAGTGGCTCGCTACGATCTCCAAGGTCGTCGTTTATCTGCTCCTGTACAAGGCATCAATGTGGTGCGTTACTCTGATGGAAGCACAGCAAAAGTGCTCGTTCCCTAATATTTTTATAGAGATCTGTATACCATTTTCTCTGTCAGCTTAGAGCGCCATCTGGATTCATATGAGTCTAGATGGCGTTTTTGGTAGTTGCGTTTTCTTGTATTGGCTGAACTACTTTTGAGTTCATATTTTGCATTATCTATTCAATGGGAGAATTGTATCCTAATGATTTTTGGATAGTTTCTCTCGCGTACGCTCGCGCATACTACAGGAGTTTGTGTTTTTTGCTGTCACAAGTGTCACAAGTGGGGAGGACTTTGCGTCAAAACCATAACGACTTTGGAGCGTTTACTGAAGAATGATTTATCGGTTGAAAGAAAATGAGCCGTTGTTTTGCATAAAACGACACGTTGTTTTAGATAAAACGAGCCGTTGTTTTTTATGAAAAGAGGAATGGAACCGCGTGGAAGTGACTGAAAAGTCTAAACGAGATAGTGTCCAAAATTTGTGTGTAAGCTCCAAAGTTCTTATTTTTGTGGTGGAA